>JBIKQN010000229.1:0-3808 GCA_044349615.1 Phycisphaerales bacterium | reverse complement strand
GAGGAAGATCCGTGAGCGAGAGTTAGGCCGGCGGAGTTACACTTGATGACGTCCCAGCAGTCACTTCTGAAAGGCAGTCCATCTTGACGATTTCCGGTGCGACATAGACAGGCTTCGATGTTTCCACTGTAAGTCTCCTAAAAGGAACTAATCATGCCGTACGGGAGCACCAACGGTGCGCCAACGACGGTAATCGTGATGGTAGTTCGGGACCGTTGCTTCGCGTGACCGGACAGATCCCTCATTACGCGAATGCGGGTGGAACGGTCCGGTGCGGCTCCAACTCCTGACATTTCAGAGGTTTGGGCCGCTCGGGTTGGTTTCGCCAGCTGTCGCGTCCGGATATAGTCCCGTGATGCGGGCCACTTTCCTGCCTTTCTGCCGTCCAGCCATCACCGAAGAAGACATCGCCGCCGTTGCAGATGTGCTCCGGAGCGGCTGGATCACCACCGGTCCCAAAGTTGCCGAACTAGAGGACATGGTGGCTGCCCGGACGGGCGCGAAGCACGCCATCGCGGCATCGAGTGGCACCGCCCTCATGCATCTAGCACTCGAAGCCATGGGAATCGGTCCCGGCGATGAGGTCGTCGGCGCGTCCATGACGTGGGTCTCCACCCCCAACATGGTTGAACTGCGCGGCGCGCGCAATGTCTTTGTTGATGTTGACCGCGACACGCTGCTCGCCTCTGCCGAAGCCATCGACGCCGCCATTACTCCGCGCACGAAACTTGTGATCCCAGTGCACTATGCGGGTGCCCCGGTTGATATCGACGCCATTCGTGCGGTTTGCGCACGCCGCGGCGTTCCAATCCTGGAAGACGCCGCGCATGCCATCGGCACGCAGTACAAGGGGCGAGAAGTGGGCGGCGGAGACACTGCGATCTTCTCATTGCACCCTATCAAGAACATTACTTCAGGCGAGGGTGGCATCCTGACCACCAACGACGACGCGCTTGCCAACAAGGTGCGTCGACTCCGCTTCCACGGTCTAGCGGTTGATGCGCATGACCGCAAGCAGCAGGGGCGTTCGCCGCAGGCAGAGGTGCAAGAGCCCGGATACAAGCAAAATATGCCCGATATGAATGCAGTTCTTGCGGTGCGCCAGTTGCCCCGCCTTGACGCAATCATTGAACGCCGCGATGCGATCTCCGCCATCTATCGCGCGGGTCTTGCGGATGTCGACGGCATCATTCCGCTTGCTGACCCCACCTGGTCGCATCGTCATGCGCGCCACCTCTTTGTAGTGCGTGTCGATGAGCGCGCGTGTGGTCTTGACCGCAACGCCTTCATGGAAGGCCTTAAGACGCGCAACATCGGCACTGGCATTCACTTCCTTGCATCGCATACACACCGCTGGTACCGCGAGAACCGCCCCGAGTGGATGGGACAACTTCCCGCCACCGAGTGGAACTCCGCGCGCATCTGCACCATTCCATGCTTCCCCGACATGACCGATGCCGACGCATACGGCGTGTTGGAGGCCATCAAGGAAGTGGTCGCCGGCGCACGAACCGCTGTTGCTGGAGGCGTTCGATGAGCGACCGTCCCTCCGTGAGTGTGATCATTCCCGTCTACAACGAGAAGGACAACCTTCCTGAGTTGCTCACGCGCACGCTCGCCGCTTGCAGTGCACTCGGGCGCCCGTGGGAACTCATTCTGGTGGACGATGGCAGTCGTGACGGCTCCACGGACATGCTTGCCGAGGCAGCCCGCGCGCATCCTGGCGAGATCAAGTCGCTCCTACTCAACCGTAACTACGGTCAACACAATGCCATTCTGTGCGGTTTCGCCGCTGCGCAGGGCGACATCATGGTCACGCTTGATGCGGATCTACAGAACCCGCCGGAAGAAATCGGCGCGCTTTGCGCCAAGATGGACGAGGGCTACGACATCGTTGGCTCGGTTCGTCAAGATCGCCAAGATGCACTGTTCCGCAAGGTCTTCAGTGGTGTCGTGAATCTCATGGTGCGCCGCACGACGGGCGTGAAGTTGCATGACTACGGATGCATGTTGCGCGCCTACCGACGCCGCGTGGTTGAGGCCATGCTTCTCTGCCGCGAACGCCACACATTCATTCCGGTGCTTGCCAATCTCTTTGCAAAGCGTGTGACGGAGATTCCAGTGGCGCACGCCGAGCGTTCGCGTGGCACCAGTAAGTACTCGGTGCTCAAGCTCATCAATCTGCAGTTTGATCTGCTCACCTGCATGACCGCTGCGCCGCTTCGTCTTGTCACGTGGCTTGGCGTGGCGATTTCCGCGCTCTCTGTTGGGTTCGGCGCGCTGCTTCTTGTGTTGCGCTTGATCTATGGCCCTGAGTGGGCCGCTGCAGGCGTCTTCACGCTGTTTGCAGTGCTGTTCTTCTTCATCGGCGCGCAATTCATCGCGTTCGGTCTCATGGGCGAGTACATCGGCCGCATTCATGCCGATGTGCGCGAGCGCCCCCGTTACATTCTGGACCGCGTGGTTGGGGAGACGCTCGGCGAGCGCCCCGGAACCGCGTCCCAAGCGCACGCCGCGCGTTCGAGCGGCAACTGAGGTCATCACTATGCGTACTGTCGTCCTTGCATATCACGAAATCGGCGCAGCCAGTCTGAAGGCAGCGATCAAGAATGGCCTCAACGTGGTTGCTGTGTTCACGCACCGCGACACGCCCTCCGAAGGCACTTGGTTTGCATCAGTGGCGCGCGTCGCAGCCGAGCACGGCATTCCGGTGTTTGCGCCCGATCGCCTTGATCACCCCATCTGGCTTGAACGCATTCGTGAGTTGAAGCCGGAACTGCTCCTCTCATTCCACTACCGCAACATGGTGGGCGCCAAGGTGCGCGAACTGTTCCCGGCGGGCTGCCTGAATCTGCATTCGGGCATGCTGCCCAAGTACCGCGGTCGATGCCCGATCAACTGGGTGCTTGTGAACGGCGAGACTGAAACCGGCGTCACCGTTCACCACATGGTGGACAAGGCCGATGCTGGCGACATCATTGGTCAGAAGCGCGTCGAGATTCTCCCCGATGACAACGCGTGGACCCTCACGCAGCGCATGGCCACCGCATCGGCTGCGCTCTTGGACGAAGTGATTCCGCTCGTGAAGCAGGGCAAGGCCCCGCGCACTCCGCAGGATGAATCAAAGGCCACCGTCATGGGTCGTCGTGGGCCGGATGACGGACAGATTGACTGGAACCTCAGCGCAGCACAGGTCCACAACCTGGTGCGCGCCGTTGCCTCGCCATGGCCCGGCGCATTCACGCACGCTGGCGCACGCAAGGTGATGGTCTGGCGCACGCGCGCAGCCCAAGGATCCGGCAAGCCTGGCGAAGTGCTTTCCTCTGATCCACTGGTGATCGCTTGTGGCACGGGAGCGCTTGAAATCCTTGAAGGCCAGTCCGTCGATGGCGTCTGGTCAAACGGGGCGCAGCTCGCCAAGGAACTCAATCTTCTTCCGAAGATCCGTCTTGGTTCGCCCATCAAGTCAAGCAAGAAGAAGACCACCAAGGTCCTAATCTTGGGCGTCAATGGATTCATCGGTAGCCATCTCTCAGAGCGCCTTCTGCAGGACGAGAGCTTTGAGGTCTACGGCATGGATCTCAACAAGGAGAACCTCGGCTCGCTCACTGAGCATCCGCGCTTCCACTTTGTTGAAGGCGACATTTCCATCAACCGCGAATGGGTTGAGTTCCATGTTCGTAAGTGCGACGTGGTGCTGCCGCTCGTGGCCATCGCCACGCCCATTGAATACGTGCGCAATCCGCTGCGCGTCTTCGAACTTGACTTCGAAGAGAACCTACGCGTGGTGCGCGACTGCGTGAAGTAC
>JBIKQN010000228.1:0-3831 GCA_044349615.1 Phycisphaerales bacterium | reverse complement strand
GTCGCGCGGTTGAAGCGTTTGCTAAGGGCGACTTTGCAACCTGTGCGTCGGCCTGGGATGCTCACGAGCAGGCATTTGGAGTCACCAAGATCACCGTGCCATTCCGCGAAGCACTCGCCGACCCTGCAGATAAGCGGGACGGAGTCCTACGTTTGCGCGCAAAGTAAGAGCTGCGCCTGCTTTGGGATCAGTCCGTGTTGATCTTGCTCAAGGAACTGTTACTGCAATCACAGGCGCTTGATGATCAGTCCGGTCTGGTCATCTTCAAGCGGTGCGTGTTGAGTGAATGCATGCACTTCACGCTTGATGGCATCTAGGATTTCCCGTGACGAGCGATCACGTACACCACGCACAATGTTCCGAATACGGTCTTCGTCAAACAGGGTGCGCCCGGGATCGGCGGCCTCGTAGAAACCATCGGTGATCGCCACCAAGATGTCTCCAGAGGCAAGCACGTAGTGCTGTGAGTCGTCTTCAGAGTAGGGCAGTGCAACAACGCCGAGCGGCGGCATATCTGCTCCCTGGGTAACGAAAGTGTCTGTGGCACGGCTATAGATCAGAATCGGACCCTGACCAGCAGAAATGGTGTGAACTGCGCCAGTGCGACAGTCAAGGCGTGCAAGCCACGCGGTGACGAAGCGCCCATCGGGCAGGTCTTCGCAGAGTTGTGCATTGATCTCCTCTGCAAGTTTCACGATCGGCTGGCCAAGGCGCAGTCCAAGTCTCAGCATTCCACGCATTTGCATGCTGGAAAGTGCGCTGGCAACACCATGACCGGTGGCATCGGCAATCGTGAAGACATATCCGTCTGGCTCTGAGCCTTCCGCGGCAATGCTCCCATCAAGTAGCGGAATGACATCGTAGGCATCGCCACCACAAAATTCAGCAGGGCAACTTTCACCAGCAATGTCCCAGCCAAGCACATGAGGAATGTCTTTCGGGAATGTTCCTGCTTGGATATCTTTGGCAACATCCATCTCTCGTTCAAGGCGCTCGCGTTCAATGCGATCTTCGATGAGTCGACCGCGCTTCATCGCTACCGCAGCATTAGCGGCAAGTCCAGAAGCAAGCGATTCATCGGTGGCAGTAAATGTGCCCGTGTGACGATTCAATACCTGCGCTACTCCAACGAGCGCGCCATCGTGATCAAGCAGTGGTATCGCCAGAATGGTGCGAGTGCGGTAGCCAGTCTTTACATCAATGGCGCGATTGAATCGTTCATCGGCATAGGCGTCTGAAATGTTGATGATCTGCTTGGAAGTTGCTGCCGCTCCCGCGATGCCTGCAGACATGGGGATACGAATCACATTTGGCGCATCGCTTGGGCCACCAAGACCATGTGCCACCTGAGTAAAGAGTTCCTGTGCCTTGGGGTCAAACTCAAACACGGTGGCGCGTTCGGCTTGCAGGAGGTCACGAAGCGCATCAATGACTACCGACAGAATTGATGGCAGATCTCCAGTGGCTGCAAGTTTCCGCGACACATCAAGGAGCTTCTCCGTTCGAGTGGATTCGGCGGAAGGTGTGCTCACGTTAACTCTTTGGTGCCTTGGCAGGCGGCGCAGCAGAGTCGCCGCCCTTTGCTTGGGGATAGATGAGAAGGCGGTCATGCGCAAGAAGTACGAGATCCTTCAGACCATCGCCAGTGACATCGGCAATCTCGCCCATGCTCGGTTCGAACTCCTGACGATCACCGCCGCTGAACATCCGCGTCTCAAAGACCTTGAATGCAAGCGCGTGCAGCAAGCGTTCAGCCTGGCTGAAGGTGAGGATGTCAGCCATCTGCTCGCCACCATCAAGGACCACAACATCGGTGTAGCCATCACCATTCAGGTCGCCGGTTACTAGTTCATGCGGAACTTGGCGCGGGTCATCGCTTGTCCATGTACCCACGCTTTCCAGCACAATGCGCTCGCCGCCAAGGCGTACGAGTGCAAAGCTGTCATCACCAACCGCAACGAGGCCGTTGTTGCCGTCGCCTGCAAACTTCCCCGCCACAAGCTGTGAGAACTTGAATCCCGGGATCTCAATGACCTCGGCCTGTTCCCACTTCGATTCCTTGTTCGTTCCGAAGATGATCGCTCGGGCGCCGTCGCGATCGCCAGCCACAAGTCGATCACCGAGCGAGGTGAGCGTGACAAGCTTGGCGTCTGGATTCTTTGCGTTCATCTGCGTGACAACCTGCCAGCCTGGGCTTGCGCCGTTTGCTGGCTTGGGCTCATAGCGCAGCGCGCGCACGTAGTTGCGATCTGCAACTAAGAGTTCTCCCTTGCCGTTGCCATCAACGTCAGCAACGAGGGTGTTGTCGCCAGTGGCTGCTTGAACCAGCCCGAACTGCCCCATGTCCTTCGATTCAAGCACTTTGAAGGGCGCGGGGGTGGTATCGGTGATCTTGCCCTTGTCGGCTTCGGCGGTCTTGTTGGCGGATTTGCCCGATGACTTGTCAGCTTCCTTGGCTTCGTCGACAACCGCTGCTGCCTCGGCGGGAACCTTGGCTTGCGCCTGTGCCTGCAGCATGATCATTGGCTTCTCCGGCGTGAACACCAGTAGGTCCGTCAGTCCATCTTGGTCAGCGTCTACGGAAGAGACGGCATTGGGCGAACGGCTCTGCGCTCCCAAGTTAATGGTCACGCGCTTGGTTGCATCAACCTGAATATCAACCGGGACCAACTCCACAACAAAGTTCTTGCCATCCTTTGCCACGACTGCCAAGTTGCGCTCGCCATCAAGGTCAACCAAGTTGATTGCTACCGGTGTGCGCCCCGCGCCAAGTTGCACCGCGAGCGGGAAGCCAATGGAGCCATCTGGCCCAGTTTCACTCCTGCCCACAACGCCCTCCTTTTCGGACAGGCTGAACACGATCGCCCCTTCCTTTGTTGGAGCCACTGCAATGGAATCAAGGTCGGCAAATGAGGGGCTGGCAACTGGGGCGCTCAGGCCCTTTGTCGTTTCTTGCCGGTAGGTCATCACCGCATTGGCAAGTGTGTTGGTGGCAACCACGTCGGTGAGACCGTCCGCGTTGACATCAGCAAACAATGTTCGGCGCTTGCGGTTCTGCGGATCCTCGAAGCTCCAGGTCACTAGGCTCGAGTCGCGAGAGCCAGCGCCCTCAATGACTCCACGTCCAACGCGGCTAAAGGTGACGCGCTTGGTTGGTCTTTCCACTGCGCCAATGAGGGCAGCCTTTGCGCCAGGTAGGCGAACCGCGCTGACTTCCCGTACGGCTGGCATTTCAAATCGCACTTGAGGGCCAACAAACAAATTGTCGCCTTGACGTTCGGTGAACCATGCGCGCACTGGTGCTGGATCTTCAGGAACCACGCCAATGATGTCAGTGGTTCCGTTGCCATCGAAATCTTCAAGAATGATTGCCACGATGCGCGCGCCACCGGCACTAAGCTCAGTAGGGGCGCCAGTGGTGTCCTTATCAAGTGGCCAGATTGAGATTTTGCCATCAACGATGCTGACAAGTTCCTTGGCACTTCCGCCAATGAGGTTGGCAACAGCGAGGCCGTTTGGATTGGACCCAAGATTTCGAATCGTCTGCTTGCGCGCCACCTTGAATTGACCGGGTTCAGTCTGCCGCACGAACACCACTCCCGGCGGACTGTTGCCTGCGTACACCATGTCCATGAGTCCGTCGTTATCCCAGTCGCACGGAACCACAGCCTCTACGCCTCGATCAACGGTGACGCTCTCGCGCTTGTAGCGCCAGTGTTCCGGGAACTCATTGACGCCGCGCAGGGCGGGGGCCTCATCGGTTTCCTTGGCACCCTTCTTCTGAAAGTTCACATCGATTCGGTTCTTGAAATTGTCCACCACTAGGAGGTC
>JBIKQN010000010.1:0-12314 GCA_044349615.1 Phycisphaerales bacterium | reverse complement strand
GCCCCGCAGCCCACGGAGCTCTATCGAACCAACAAACTCCCAAGCGAGCATTGGTACGCCCTCGACGAGGATGATTCCCGCGTCAAGGCTCTTCCGCATGCTCTTCGTAATTCGTTGACACAGCAGCGACAATTGGTTGCTCTTGAAGAGGGCACCGACAAGAAGACCAAGAACCCGCTTTCGCCGGAAACAACGAAGAAGGTTGCGGAGCTGGACCAGACATGCAACGACGCTTATCTGATCTCCTTCGACACTATTGCTACCGATCCAACTCCTGAAATGAATGGTCAGTTCGAGTCATGGGACCGTCGCCGCCAGAACGACTCGATGGTTTACAACCAGAACTTCCGAGCACTTGCCGACGAGTGGAGCCGCTTCTGGCTCATGGAAATGCCAGGTGGCACGCCGTACGACACGGTCAACACCACTGGCCGCTTCTGAGTCTCGCGCTGCGCTTCTACTCACCTGAATACTTCCATCAGCCCGCCACTTACGGCGGGCTGATGTGTTTTTCGGTCTTCGTCCCGATGTTCAGGATGGCTCTTCGGCGATGTCCGCGCTTACGTTGTCTGCTGGCGCGGTCCGCGCAGTGCCATTGGTGCGAACAGTCAGATAGCTCGCAGCTTTCGCTGCATGATGCACCATGCGGTCTGCATAGCGGAGCGCATCCAGTTCCGCGATGGCTGTATCCGGTGTGGTGCCACCCGCCGCGGTGCGGCTCAGGGTTTCGCTGCGCTCTTGCTTGCGTCGTACGCCAAGGGCGGCGGAAATCTGCTTCAGTTCGTGGAGTGGTGGCGGAGAATCGGGGTTCCGAAGCCAACTTTCGAAGATCTCGATGGCGGCTTTGGCATCGGCTAGGTACGCACTCACGGCGGGCCGCAGTTGCGCCATCCCGCGCGCTGCGGGCAGCAGATTACGCACGTCTCCCACCATCCGTGTGAGGTGATCAAGTGCACCAACCGTGCCGCGCTGCATCTCAACTGTGGCTTCATCGCCTTCCGGCACCTGAATCTCACCGATGAAGCGCCGCGTTGCATCAAGGCTTGCAGAGGCATTCACGATTCGGTCATCCATGGTTTCAATGCCGGTGCCGCGAAGCAGGACAAGCCCCATGTCAGTGACAGCAATTCCTGATTCAGTGAGGCCACGCCGTGCCATGGCAGCAGCAACACTCGGAACCTCAAGCGCGGCACGATCGAATTCAACAATGGGTGGCACATCACTACGGTCAGGAATCAATCGTGCAAGCAGTCGTGCGAGCGGCTTTGCGCTCATCAATATGGGTAGCGCTCCAAGCATCGTGAAGCCTGTATGGAACGCTGCAAGTCCAATCGCCCCTCGATGTGCGCTATTGCCCGTTCCGATCAGGCTGCTAATCTGATTTGCCACATACCGAAGTGGCGTAAAGAGCAGTAGTGCAAGAGTGGCCTGTACTAAGGCACAGATCGTCCACGCTGCTGCTATGCGGCGGGCTGACGCGCGTGTCCCGAGTGTTGCGAGCAAACCGGTGCTCGTTGTGCCAACAGTGGCGCCGATGGTCACGCTCGCCGCTTCGTTCCATCCCAGTGCTCCGCCATGGAGGGCAACCATGACAAGTGCGATCGGTGCAGCGCTCGATTGCATCGCCAGTCCCAGGAGCGCTCCGGTCGACGCGAGAGCAAGGCGCCCAAGGATCGTGCCGCCATCATGACCAGACAGGTCAACCGCCTCAGCCACGTGCGAGACATTGTCACGAATGAAGGTAATTGCCAGCAGAAGTACAGTGATTCCTGCGATAGCAGTGCCAACATGTTTCCAGCGTCTGCGACCGAGTGTTCGTAACACTGCGCCAAGAGCTAGCAGCGGCATGAGAATCGAAGAGATTCCCGTACTGAGGCCAAGCGTGGCTACAAGCCATGTAGTACTTGATGTCCCAACCGTTGCGCCAGCAACAAGTGGAATAGCCGCCGCGATGGTCATCATGCCCGAGGTGATGAAGCCGATGGTGGCCAGTACCGTGGCGCTCGACGCCTGTGTGGCAATGGTCATCACCAATCCCGCTCCGAAGGCACGCGCGGGTCGCGCAGTCACTTGGTGCAATGTTCGGCGAATTGAGGGGCCCTCAAGCGCCTTCAATCCCTCAGTGAGGAGCGTCATTCCTAAGAGGAATAGCCCAACGCCGCCAAGCAGCAGTGCAATCGTGTGCCAGGAAGTCGAAGGAAGTTCGCTCACTCAGGATCAGTTACTCAGGATCAGTGACTCAGGATGCGCGTGAGTCTGCTCCAACGCTCCAAGACGGCATCCAAGAGAAGAGCTTCTCCAGCATTGGTGAGGAAGTTCCTTGATGCTTCGCCATCGCCTGGAATTCGCCAGCATCGAAATACACGCCACCGCAACTGGTGCATTGATCGACAAGGACTCCTCCAAGCGGGACTTCCTTCATCTTGCTGCCGCACTTGGGACAGCACATCCAGTGCGCGGCCTTCTGAGCACTCGCCTGCGCTGCAGCGCGACGGGCGTCTAGGCCTGCACGGAGCGCCTGCAGCAGTTGCTGATCCTTCTCATGGAATTGGCGGTCGGCTTCGTTGTATCCGGTGGAATCTGGGTTAGACATCAGGGTGTGCTTTGTGCAAGGGGGTGCGAAGGAGGAAAGGATACCGGGGTTCAGACATCGCAGATGCGCACTGCGGCGGCAAGCGAGGTACGGGCATCGCCTCGGGGCATGAATTCCTGTGCAACCCAGCCCTTGAAGCCGGTCCCCATGATGGCCTCACAGATCCCCTTGTAGTTGAGTTCTTGGCTGTCATCAAGGTTGCTGCGGCCGGGGTTTCCCGCAGTGTGATAATGCGCTATGTATTGATGGTTGTCGCGGATGGTGCGAATGACATCGCCCTCCATCACTTGCATGTGATAGATGTCATAGAGCAGCTTGAATCGATCACTTCCCACACTTTTGCAGAGTTCCACTCCCCATGCGGTGCGGTCGCACATGTAGTCGCCGTGATCGACTTTGGAGTTGAGGAGTTCCATGATGACGGTGACTCCGCACTTATCCGCAAGCGGCGTGATACGGCGCAGTCCCTCCGCGCAGTTCTTCAAACCTTCAGCATCAGATAATCCCGCGCGGTTACCGCTAAAGACGATCATTTGCGTGACGCTAGCTGCGGCAATCTTGGGGAGTAGCGCCTCGCTCTTTGCGACCAGCTCATCGTGATTCTCTCGGCGGTTCCAGCCCTTAGTGATGCCGCCCGGCCCATTAGCCACTGCGCAGGTGAGGCCATGCTTGGCTGGAACGCGTAGCTCATCTTCAGAAAGTAACTCCACCGAGCCAATGCCAACATCTTTGGCCAGTTCGCATAGTTCATCAAGGCTCATTCCGGCGAAGCACCACGCACAAACGCTCTGACGGAGACGACCCCTGCGTACCGAAGGCAGATCGTTCGCAGGCGCAGAAATCTGTGACGGATGTGCCCCATGCGGCATACCTCGGCTGACAGTGTTCAGGGCTGCGGCGGTGGACGCGGCGAGCCCAGCATGTACGAATGATCGACGATCCATGGTGCAAAGACTACCGGGCAGCACACGCGCGGTTGCCTATCCTGCGCCAATGTCTGAGGTAGCAGCGATCTCTATTGTGGACAGCCATACCGAAGGCGAACCAACGCGCGTGGTTGTTGCCGGCGGACCAACGCTCGTTGGCTCGACGGTGCAGGCGATGGCGGCCGACCTTGTTGCGCACCATGATTGGTTCCGGTCAGCAGTCGTGTGCGAGCCACGAGGTAACGAGGTGCTAGTAGGTGCGATTCTCGTTCCAAGTAACGATCCAACATGCGCATCGGGCGTGATCTTTTTCAACAGCGCCGGGCTGCTTGGCATGTGTGGTCATGGAACGATTGGTGTGGTGCGCACGCTTGCACACCTTGGTCGCCTTGCTCCCGGTCCGGTACGGCTTGAAACCCCTGTTGGAGTGGTGGTTGCTCAACATGCAGGCGATTCAGTCGGCATAGAGGTTGCAAACGTTCGGTCGTTCGTCCATCGTGCCGACGTAGCGCTGCTACTTGACGAAGGTCGAACCGTGCATGGCGACATTGCGTGGGGTGGAAACGGATTCTTCATCTGCGACGATCACGGTGAGGATATTGAGCTTCACAATGTTGAAGCACTCAGTCACTTGTCGCGCTCAATACAGCGCGCCCTTGAACGCGATGGCCTCAGTGCTATCAATTCATATCCGGTTGACCACATTGAACTACAGAGTGCTCCGCATGATGTTCGCAATCATGGACGAAGCTTTGTGTATTGCCCTGGTGGTGCGTATGACCGATCGCCATGCGGGACGGGGACGAGTGCCAAACTGGCGTGTCTGGCAGCGCATGGATCGCTGGCGCCCGGTGCTGTTTGGCGTCAGGAATCGTTGATTGGAAGCGTGTTTGATGCGTGGTATGCACCTGCGCCAGAAGGCGGAGTATTGCCAACAATCCGCGGCCGCGCTTGGATTACCGCGCAAGGAACCCTGCTGCTTGATTCGTCTGACCCCTATCGTCACGGCATTGTTCCGACTACTGTTCGTTGATTGCAGAACCCCGACATCACATCTATGCCTACACCATTCATTCCCATGCAGCGCGCCGACTGGAACGGGGTCTTCCCTGCAATCACTACGCCTTTCAAGTCAGATGATTCGATTGACATCGATCTCTTTGGTCGCCACCTTGCATGGATGGCAGACCGCGGATGCAACGCGTGTGTCACACCTGGATCGCTTGGTGAGGGCGGGCTGCTCTCGCTTGATGAGAAGCGTTCGCTCTGGACGCGTGCGGTGGAAGTACTTGGCACTGAGCTTCCGGTGGTGGCCGCAGTGGGGGCGTGCGGAACGCGTGAGGCCGTAGAGATTGCTCGCGCCGCACAAGAGTGTGGATGTCGTGGCTTGATGGTTCTTCCGCCGTACGCGTATGTAGGTGATTGGCGAGAGACCCGTGCTCACTTTGCTCGGGTGTTCGAAGCGACGCCACTGGGATGCATGCTCTACAACAATCCACCTGCTTATGGAACGGATGTTCTTCCGGAGCAACTTGAGGAGCTTGCTCGTGACTTCTCAAATCTTCACGCCGTCAAGGAATCGAGCGGTGATATTCGCCGCATGACGGCAATTCGTGCACGGATGGGCGACCGACTGGCTGTCTACATTGGTATTGACGACATGGTGTTGGAGGGGGTGGCAGCGGGTGCAGAAGGCTGGATTGCCGGATTGGTGAATGGATTCCCCGCCGAGAGCGTTCGACTCTTTCAACTTGCGCGTGATGGTCGCATTGAGGAGGCGGAGGAACTCTATCGCTGGTTCCTGCCACTCTTGCGGCTCGATGCCGGACCGCATTTCGTGCACCTGGTGAAGCTGGCACAAGCCCGTGCTGGGTGGGGTAATGAGCGAATGCGGTTGCCGCGCTTGCCGGTAGACCGGCCATTGCGTGATCGCGCCATGAGCGTTATCGATGTCTCCATGAAGGTTCGCCCGGCCATTGGGCGCTGAGGGCGCTGTAGCGCGTAGATTGGTCAGTCTTGTGATCCGCGTCCACGACATCCGTAAGTCATTTGGCTCGATCAAAGCGGTCGACGGCGTTCAATTTGAAGTGCACCGTGGCGAGGTGTTTGGGCTGCTTGGGCCGAATGGTGCTGGTAAGAGCACTGTCATTGCCATGTGTACTGGGCAGATCCCGCCAGATAGTGGTTCGATCGATATTGGTGACATTGGCTCTCCGCGTGCGGCACGAGCGCGAGCTCTGATTGGATTGGCGCCCCAGCAGATTGCGCTGTACCAGGAACTGACTGCACGGGAGAATCTGGTCTTCCTGTCCCGAGTTCATGGCATTCCAGACCCAGTACGTCGAGCAGACGAACTGCTAGACATGGTTGGTCTACTGCCGCGTGCGCTCGATCGGGTTGGCACATTCTCTGGTGGCATGCAGCGGCGATTGAATCTGGCGGCTGCTCTTGTCCACAACCCCATGGCAATCTTTCTGGACGAGCCAACCGCCGGAGTTGATCCGCAGAGCCGGACGGCGATCCTTGAAGTAGTGCTGCGCTTGGCTTCTGAGGGGCGCGCTGTGATCTACACAACGCATTACATGGAAGAGGCGCAACGCCTGTGTTCACGCGTGGCCATCATGGATCGTGGGCGAGTACTTGCAATCGGCACCGTTCCTGAACTAGTCAGGGAATATGGTGGCGATAGCGTTGTAACGGTTGATTCTCTCGTAGGTGAGCGGCAAGTTCGTACGCGCGAGCCGCTGCGCGAAATCGAACGCGCTCTCGCGGAGGGCGGCGCCACGGCAGTGCGCATCGAACAACCGGATTTAGAAATGGTCTTCCTTTCACTCACCGGAAGGCGGCTTCGAGACTGATGCGAGCAGCTGCTTTTTTGGCCCTCAAGGATCTGCGTCTTCTGATGCGCGACCGCGCCGCAGCATTCTTCACATTCGTATTTCCGCTAGCGATCGCACTATTCTTTGGCTATGTGTTCAGTGGAACTACGAGTGAACCACTTCATGTGGCAGCACTTGTTGAACAGTCTTCGCCAGCGGCTTCCATGCTGATGGCTGCTCTTGACAAAGATGGTGGATTCAAAATATCGGTTGTTGACTCGCGTGATGCGGGCGAGCAACTTGTCCGACGTGGAAGGGCGGTTGGGCTTGTGATCGTTCCCTCGAGTTATGCAGAAGGGATCGACCGCGTGTTTTCTGGCGGCGGTGCCAAACTTGAGTTAGTAGTTGATCCATCCCGCCGCCCGGAAGGTGCCATGCTTGTTGGCAAGATCCATGAGGTTGCATTTCGGACTGTCTTTGCGGCGATCGGTGACCCGGTGCAATTTGCACGGGTGCTTGATCGTATGGAGGAATCACTGAAGGACTCAGATCTTTCACTCACCGACCGATTGGCGGTCCGTACGGCGCTCTCGCGTGCGCGCACCATGTCTGCGAAGGGCGGTGATGCATCATCAGCCGCACCAACGACATCGCTCGCAGATTGGAAGCCAGTCACTGTGGATATTGCTGAACTCGCGATGCGTCCTGGCGTTCCTGCAAATAGCTTCGCAATCTCCTTTATGCAGGGGATTGCGTGGGCGCTCTTTGGCGCAGTACTTTCATTCGGCTCAGGGATTGCTGAGGAGCGCCAACGTGGCACGCTCGTGCGACTGTTAGTGTCACCAATGACTCCGAATCAGATTCTCATGGGCAAGGCCTTTGCGTGCTTTGTGACCTGCCTTGCTACGGAGTGGATGTTGGTGTGCTTTGGGATGTTCTTGTTCAATGTGGAGGTTTCAAACTGGTCATTCATGTTTGCGGTGACGCTGGTGACGGCATTTGGATTCTCTGGCATCATGATGCTCCTTGCGGCAGGATTTCGAACACAGGGAGGTGCACAGGGAGCGGGTCGAGCAGTCCTGTTGGTGCTAGCCATGATTGGTGGCGGAACGGTGCCAATTGTGTTCATGCCTCCATTCCTTCGCCTTGCTAGCAATCTGAGCCCCTTCAAGTGGGCAGTGATGGCTGCCGAGGGTGCCACTTGGCGCAACTGGGGCATGTCTGAAATGCTGCTACCAGTTGCGGTCCTCGCTGGAATTGGTCTATTTGGGCTAACTGTGGGCACAGCATTGGTGCGCCGGTCACTATGACGACCGGTTGTCAGATCTCAATCAGCTACGGCGTCCGAGTTGTGTAGACAACACGATCGCGGTGGGAATGAGTGGCCACTGCATACTCACGCGATACACACTGAAATCCGCGGGTCGTCGTGACATCCATTGCATGCAGTCGTTGACCATCTCCCAATGACGCGGCGCGACCGGGGTGGACCATGTTCGTGGGTCAGTTCCAAGTTCTTGTACTTGATCAGCAATTGGCATCCGCCCGCGTTCCCGTTCAGGCGAATTTTCGCCACTGCCCCCAGTCAACAGACTGAACTGTGACACCGTTGGAGTGCGATCGATAGGAATAGTCCGATCAATGAACACTTCTAGCAGTATGTGCTCTACGGGAATGTCAACGCGGAGCATCACCTCAGCATTTTCTGCAAGCCCATCATGAAGAGCAGGGCCTGCGCCTGGGAGTCGCTCACCAAAGACGCAATCCACTGCGCCCTTTAAGCCAATGTCTCCCTCGGGAAGTTCGTACCAGAACCCATGGCTCGTTCCAATTGGCCTCAGGCTATCACCGCGAATAGTTGAATACTCGGAGAGCATCGGTGCTGCATCCGTCGCCACGGCTGGGTCGAGTGGAAGCGCACGTCCTTCGCTCATCTGCCCTTCGTGGCCAAGCACCCGCCGGCGAGCCACTGGCCAAGACAGATCTCGTCGGCTCCTGCGTAGTCCAAGGAATCCGCTCACGAGGGCAACATCAACTGAACCGCGTTCGCCCGCAGTGAGGAATGCCATCATGAGACGCGTATGTGCCTGAATCCCCCATAGGGCGGCGTTTGCTTCGTGCGCGCTGCGGCGGAAGTTGGTCGCGCGATGATCGGCATTCGGTTGTTCGGTGCAGTGCGTCAAGAGTGCTTGGAATGCAACTCGAGTACCGGCATGTTTGGCAATAACTCCCTCGAGTTGCTCGAGTGCTGCATCCAACTCCGCAGCCGCGTCCATTGTGGCGCCGCTCGCGCGAATGGCACGCGCAAAGATTCGGAGCCCAGCATCCCCCGGCAGGTGTTTACTAGCACTAAAGGCATTCGCCTCTTCTGTGAATCGCACCATGCGCCACGAGAGGCTCTTATCAATACCTAGTTTTCGACTAAGTGCTAACGAATTGAGGTTCATTGCCCCCGCAGCTGCGATTGCGTCCGCAGTTGCTACGCGAAGGCGTTCGAGCGCTCGTTCCGCCGCGTGCTCAAAGGTCCCGGATCCATTGTCTGCCAAGGCGACTTTCGTCCTGACAGAGCGAGTGCTGCTCGACATCTGAAATTATTCCTGGATTCTGTCACCACACCGGAGAAGACAAGGGCTGCGAAGCCCGGACTATCGCAGAAAGCCCCCGATTGGAAGAATGTAGCGCAAATCGGGGGCAAGTCACGAATCTTCGTCGCGATTATTGGGAATTTCGGAACTCATATGGGGAATCTGCATGAGGAGTTCCCCTTACGCTCTGCAATCGATGAACTGGATCCGCCTCCGCCACCGTCTGCCTCTGATTCTTGGCGTTGGAACCATCATCTTGTTTGCGGTGGCCAGTCATCGTGACGGCGGCCCCCCAACCACATTACTTAGTTTCTTATGGCTCTTTGGTGTCATTCTGGCCTGTGCCTATTCCGCCTCGCACTACGCCGACATGGTTGCCCACCAACTTGGCGAACCGCTTGGGACGCTGGTGCTGACGCTGTCGGTTGTCGTTATTGAAGTCTCCATTGTGGCGGCAATGATGCTCGCTGGCGGCTCTGAGCCGACCGTGGCGCGCGACACCATGTTCTCAACGCTCATGATCATCATGAACGGTCTTGTTGGTGTGGCGCTCCTTGTCGGCGGGATCAATCGTCGCGAGCAATTTTTCAATCTGCAGTCCTCTGCTTCGTATCTCACGCTGATCATTCCCTTGGCAATGATTGCCTTGGTGTTGCCACGGCTGACCGAGGCTGAGCCGGGTGGCTTCATGACGCCTCGAATGGAACTCTTCGTCGCAACGGCGTCAATCGTCATGTACGGCGCATTTCTTTGGATGCAAACATCTCGGTACCGATCGTTCTTTGCACACGAGTCGGCGGAAGTTGACGCGGAGCAAGTAAACGAAATTGGTCGAGTGCATCCAGATTCGCAGCAAACACTGCACACTGCTCAGGCTTACCGCGGTGCAGCGGTAGAGCGACCCCTGTGGCGAGAAATAGTTGGCTTAGTAGTGATGCTTGTGGTGGTGGTTTTCTTGGCCGAGTCTCTTGGTAAGTCAACGTCCAATTTTCTTGGGCAGACCGGATTGCCGCCGGCTATTGCGGGCGTATTGGTGGCGTGCTTGGCACTCGGACCAGAAGCAGTGGCAGCTATCAAGGCCGCACGCCGGAATTCCATGCAGCGCACCATGAATATTCTCTTGGGTTCGGCGCTCTCCACTATCGGACTGACTGTTCCTGCGGTGTTGATCCTTGCTCGGCTGCTAGGGCAACATATTGAGCTTGGTCTGCAGACCCCAGAAATTGCGCTCCTCGTTGGCACGATGTTGATATCAATTGTCAACTTCACGCACGGCAGAGCCAACCCTATGCAAGGTGTTGTTCACTTGGCATTGTTTGTCACCTACATCGCGCTGCTGTTTGATGTGCCTGTCGTGGCAGTCGGGTGAGTGCCGCGGCTGTGATGTAATGCTCGCCGCGTTAGACAGGCTGAAGCACGCACACAGTGGCGCCTTGTGGATCCTTGAGGACCATGACGGCCCCAATACTCGGGAATCCGAACACTTCAGTCAGTGCGGTGGCTCCAAGTTGGACGGCTGTTCGAGCCGCGTCTTCAATGCGTTCCACCTCTATGAATGCCAACCATGCTGCGCGGTCATCGGGGTGAGAGGTAGGCATGATTCCAGCCACTGAGCGGTCGTGTGCATTCATTCGCCGCGCGCCATCTGCTCCGCCATCGGGTGGCAGTTCAGAGGTCCATCCAAGCAACGCTGAATAGAATTCCACGGCACGTGCTGGATCTGGGGTTACTAAGTGATTCCAAACAACCGCGCCTGGGCCAAAGTTGTTCTTTCCATCGGTCTTTTCTGGGTCGCCTTGGAACAGAGCAAACGCAGCGCCAGTTGGATCAGTGATTAAGCTCCAGCGCCCAAGTGAGCCCTGTGTCACCGGCGAGTGCACCGTTGCGCCAAGTTCTGCGGCGCGGGCGGTCGACTGATCAATGTCATCAACTGCAATGTAGCCAACCCAATGTGCCTGAACTTCCGGTGGAGTTGCCTGACTGATGGGCATAATGCCAAGCACAGTATGTGAGCCGATAGCCACCATGGTGTAGTTGCCGTGCGGCATAGGAATGGCTGAAGTCGTGGCGTTCAGCAGTGCCGAGTAGAACGCAGCGGAGCCCTCTGCATCGCGCGTGTTCACTTCGTGCCAGCAGAATTCGCCGTGTAAGCATGGGGTTGATCGCCAGGTCATTGGTTGAGGATAGTTCTTGCCTGAGTGCAATGGGCGCACGCCAACGCGAAGAATGCGGAACCTTCTGAGAAATCAGACAATTACCTCATATAATGCTTAGGATCTTCGGCTTGAGTGCATACTGTGCTGTCTTGCCGATCGTTCGGCGTCTGCGCACTTCGTCCCCGTCTCAGGAGATCCACATGTACGGCATGGTCAATCAAGCGATTGAGTCAATGGTCACTGAGAAATTCGGCGCATCCCAATGGGAGTTGATCAAAGCTCGTGCGGGGATCGAAGATCCTGCATTCGTGATGATGAAGCAATACCCTGACGCAGTGACGTATGCGCTTGCTACTGCTGTCGCTGAGCACATGAAGATGCCCATTGCCGATGTCCTTCTTGCCTTCGGAATTTATTGGATTGAGTTTGCGCGCAAGGGACCATGGGGGAAGTTGATGCAGGCTTCTGGCAGGAATACCTTTGAACTGCTCGCGGCTCTTGATGCCATGCACACCCGGATTGCCGTGAGCTTCCCAGACCTCGCGCCGCCGTCCTTCCGGGTAGAGCCGCGCGGTAGCGGACTGTTATTGGAGTATCGATCACATCGTCCAGGACTAGCGCCCTTTGTTCTTGGGCTAGTTCAGGGGGTTGGAAATATGTACGGCGAGCATGTGGAGATACAGCAGGTGGCCTCAAAGGATGCGGGTGCCCCGTGCGATGCTTTCATGGTTCATACTCGCCTCGCACTTACATCGGAGTAATTATTCATGCTCGGAATGGTCAATCACGCGCTTCAGGAGATGGTCGTTGAGAGATACGGTCAAGAGGCTTGGGTTGACATCTGCGCTGACGCAGGGGTCAGCGAGTCAGTCTTTGTCATCATGCGGCCGTATCCCGATCAGATGACATTCGATCTCGCCGCCGCTGTTGCGCGAAGGCTGGGTATAACGCTTACGGAAGCGTTACACGCATTCGGCCACTTTTGGATGGTGTATGCGGAACGCCAACCCTGGGGGAAAGTCATGCATTCCATGGGTACCACTGTGCGCGAACTTCTGCCTGCACTTGATGCGTTGCACGCACGTATCGCCCTGACATTCCCAGGAGTGAGCATGCCGCAATTCCGTTCCGAAAACATGGAAGATGGCAGTGTGCGCGTCCATTACATTTCTACGCGATCGGGTCTGGCCCCGTTCGTGCGCGGGGTTCTTGAGGGCATTGGTGCCATGTATGGT
>JBIKQN010000227.1:0-3841 GCA_044349615.1 Phycisphaerales bacterium | reverse complement strand
GCCAGCAAAGTATGCATTCATGGTGGTGCTTGCGGCAGCCGCGCTGGTGAGTGCAGCCTCGCCACGCGCAAGACCGGTGGGATTCTTCGTGATGCTGTCCGCTGGCAACGCACCCTTCTCATAGAACTTGAGTGATGCTGAGTTGAGGCAGTAGCGGAGACCCGTTGGCTTTGGGCCATCATCAAAGACGTGGCCAAGGTGCGCGCTGCAGCGGGCGCAATTGATCTCTGATCGCATCATGCCATGTGAGCCATCGCTCTTGGTGCTTACATGCGCGGGGTCGACGGGGGCATAGAAACTCGGCCACCCTGTACCAGAATTGAACTTGTGCTCACTTGAGAAGAGCGGCAGGCCGCAGACCACGCATGCATAAGTGCCCTGCTTCTTGTTGTCGAGGAGATTGCCACAGAAGGCCGGCTCCGTTCCGGAGTTCTGCGTGACGCGGTATGACTCGGCATCGAGTTTGGAGGCCAATTCCTTGACCACTGCGGGCGAAAGAGGCGTGATGTCGTAGCCAGACTGGCTCTGCGCAGGCGTTGCGGACTTCGTGTTCATGGGCGTCGAACTCGGTTCAGGCGGAGTGCAAGCAAGAAGCGTGGTGCACCCAATGGCGGCTAGAAAGGAAACGATGGATGGGATGAGTCTCATACGATGTACTGAATAGGAAGCGTAGGCAGAGCCGAGCAACCGGGTAATGTTCCCGAAAGTTAAGTGATTACGCTAGCCGCAATGGCCCCAATTTCTTGCCTGCTTGGAGTGACCGCGGCCCTTTGTCCGGCCCCGCAGACGCCACAGGCGCCCCAGGCGCCCCAAGAGCCCCAAGAGCCCCAACCTGATGAAGCCATGAAGCAGCGGGGAGACGGCCTGAATCCGCTTCCGGAGGAGGCTGGACCATTTGCAAAGCAGCCTCCGTTCAGCCTGATGCCAAAGACACAACCCACCCTGATGCCCTACCTGGCCACGGTGAATCTGTATGGCGACACATGCCTGCAAACCGACGCAGTGATCACTGGCGACCCAATATCAAATGCTGCACAGAGCGTGAAGACCGCGCTGGCTCAATATGGAGTGAATTATGCCATCTGGCAGTCGTACAACTTTGTTGCCATGTCAGGAACGTTGGACAACACGAAGGATGTCCTGAATTACTACTCGTTCAATTCATTCCTGACTTGGAACATCTTTCAGACTGACGAATTGGGCGGCAGTGCCGGATGGCTCACCTTGGGCGGAAGCGCGGGTACAGGCCTTGGCTACGACGGCAACACGGAAACTGCACAAGCGAACCTAGGGGTGATTGGATTTCCGCTTGGAACGGACTACGGCGAGAGCGCATTCCTGTACCAACTTGCATGGCAGCAATCGTTCATGGCGGGGCAAGTTGTGGTGACCATGGGACTCATTGATCCAGAGATGTACATGGATCTCAACACCTATGCGAATAATCAATACAACCAATTGATTAACTATGAGTTCATTAATCCAGCAACTTTGCCGTGGTCTTACAACTCACTGGGAGTCGTCGTGCAGTGGCAACCGGTGGACTGGTTCTACGCCATGTTTGCCAGTGCCGCCAACAACACCGTGAGCGGGGCAAGTCCCGTACAAGACATTTCCTCTGACGACTGGACGAATACATTTGAACTCGGCTTCATTGGCAAGGATGTCTTCGGTCTTGGACCGGGCGTCATCCGGGCGCTTCCATTCTTTGGAACCACTCGGGGCGAAACTGGCTCAGGAATCATGATCAACCTTGAGCAGAAACTCGGCAAGGAATCGCCACTCGGGATGTTTATGCGCGCGGGATTCACAAACGATGCACTGGGAACAGTGCAAGGCGCCAAGTCAAGCTTTGCCACCGGATTCGTGTTGAACGGTCCAACCGAATCTGCCTTATTGAAGACGCAGCAGGCGTACTTTGCGGGCGGCTTCTATTGGCTTGAAGCTCCGTTTCCTACGACTGCTCATGAAAATGAGTATGGATTTGAACTCACCTATGTGATGCAACTCACTGAGACACTGACATTACAGCCAGACATTCAAGTGATCCTTGATCCAGCCAACAACCCGGATACGGACTCAGTGCTGATGTTCACGATGCAACTCACCTACACATGGTGATGCGTTCAGGGCGATGACACTACGGCAACCGGAGCGGGTGCAGTGGTCACCTTCACTTCCGCCGTGAATGCTGCCTTTGGGTCAAAGCGATCCTGAAGCGTGCGCTCGATGACTGCCCTTGAACGCAGCACGCGCCCTGCAAAGAGTTCCTTGCCACCCTGCGTGACGCGGACATCCTTGTCAAGATCAAGCATGGCATCGTCAAGCAGTATGCGCAGGACAATCCCGGGCGGCGCCTCAAGGATGTTGATCGCCTGCCCCTGGCGCTCGGCCACGATGCGTTGCCCCTGCTTGGGCTCATCAACAGCAAGCCAATAGAAGCGCGGATGCGTGACATCATCCTGCACCCAGACCACCTTCATCGGGCGGGAATCACGGGTGTACTTGGCCATCCACGGCACGGCCGATGCATCATCACGATCCATCCAGTGACCCTTACCTGCATGCACTTCCACCTGGTGCACGTAGAACCCTGGATCTGCTTGTGCGAGCGCATCAAGGGCAATGCCCCATTGTGCAGCCACTTTGTTGCGATCAAACGCGCCATCGTCGCCACCAACATGGATGGCAAATGGGAGATTTCGCAGTCCATCCGGCCGGGCATCGTTTGGATGACCAGCCATCATGGATGCGGCTGCAAATCGATCGGCCATGCGCGGCGCGATCTGATAAACGCCGTCGCCGCCTGCGCTGTATCCCATGAGATACACACGATCCGGGTCCACACGCTCGCAAATCACCAAATCTTCGATAAGCCGCGCAAACAGTCGGTCGACTGGCGCCTGATGCCACAGGTTCCACTCATTGGTCGGCGCGCGCGGTGCAACATAGACACCTTCCGATGGCTGATAGAGGCGCTTCTGATTGTCCCACTGCTGGTCATTCACCTTCGCAGGCGCGCCGCCGCCGCCATGCATTGAGATCCACAACGGCCTCGTCCCATCCTTCGACTTTGGACCAAACTGCGTAGCCCAGATCGGCATGCGCGCACCATCAATGGTGAGCACTCCGGATTTGAGTTCCGCCGCTCGCTCTGCACGCGAGCGATCCGCGATTGACTTCACCGATGCATTCACTGCAGCAGTTGCCTCTGCGCGCGTCAGTGGTTTCGGAACCTCTGCACCAACTGCCTCCGCGAGCAACAGTGCGCCAGCCAAGAGTGCGAATACTGTCATGAGCAATGCTCCTTCTTCCAGGCATCCGCGCTGCGCGTGGAATGCCGAGCAAACATCGAAGTGCCCGGGATACGCTCATGCACGTCGGCAGATTCCAACAAGCGCGCATCCAATTCCGCAACCGCGCTCATGTTGCCGCGTGCGCGCTCCACTGCGGACGCAAATGCCAAGGACTCGTAATTCCTTGGGGCAAACTTCAATGCAATCCCAAAGCTCTGCGCTGCGTGCTCCAACTCGCCAGCCCATGCAAGCGCTGCCCCAAGCAGGTGATGCGCCTCTGGCGTTGCCATCACACGCTCGGTTGCATCCATGCACAATTCAGCGCACTCTTCAAAGTTCCCCAGTTCCAACGCTGCGCGCGCTGCAGAGAGCAGCGGCTCGGTGGCTGCTGGTTCGTGCGCCATGGCACGAGCGGCGTACTCGCTTGATGTCCGCCACTGCCCAAGAAACGCGAAGAGATCCGCAATCGGACGAGCACGATCTGGTGAGGAACCGTGGTTGCGCACAAGCATCTCCAAGGCATCGTTTGCGGCAGCATCATGACC
>JBIKQN010000225.1:0-3885 GCA_044349615.1 Phycisphaerales bacterium | reverse complement strand
CGTGCGCACCGAATCGCCGCCTCAAGAACCCGTTGCGTTTCGTAGGCATCAGCGAAATCAGGGATTGCAACTACTGGCTTCTTGCCACCAAGCACCATGACCGTGTCCGCAGCCTGACTCACGAATCCATGCTCATAGCCAAGCACATGCGCTGCGGGCCAGTAGTTCGCCGCGTAGGGATGGGTTGCGTCGGTGCACATCACCCGGCTCCAACCGCGCAGGCGAGCGGGCAGCGTGTGATCCCACCACTGCAGTTCGTTCATGCGCTCGAAGTCAAACTTCAGGCTGCCCTTCTCGCCATTGATCTCTATCTGATTGCGATTCTGGTTACCAGTTGCTAGGCGTGATGCCTCAAAGCTGGCAATCGCACCGCCAGACATCCGCGCCATGAAGAGGACCGCATCATCAACGGTGCTCTTTCCCTTGCGGCTGCCGCGCACGGCGCGCTTTGCGCCCTTACCAGCGATGGCGCCACCAGTGCTTTCGATGATGTCGCGCTCCTTGATGAAGGTCTCTTCAATGGCGCCAACCACTTCGGTCACTTCTTCGCCGGTGATGAAACGAGCCATGTCGATGATGTGTGCGTTGAGATCGCCATGCGCCCCGCTACCCGCGAGCTTGCCCTGAAAGCGCCAAAGAAGCGGCGTCGATGGACCGCCCCAGTCCTGTAGATAGCTCGCGCGTACATGGAAGATGCGACCAAGCTTGCCTTCGTTCACCAATTGATGTGCAAAGGCCACGGCCGGGCAGCGCCGGTAGTTGAACCAGACGAATGTCTTGATGCCCTTGGCCGCCGCCTTCTTGGCGGCATCGCGCATGCGGCGGGCGTCATCAAGGGTGCCCGCCAGGGGCTTTTCGCAGGCCACATGCTTGCCAGCGGCGAGTGCGGCAATGGAGACTTCGGCGTGGACATGGTTTGGGGTGCAGTTGTCGATCAGGTCAATCTGCGGATCGGTGACCAAGTCCTGCCACTCGTCGCTGCAGCACTGCCACCCCCAACGCTGCGAGAATTCAGCCACATCCTGCACTTTCGTGCCTGCCACTGCCCGCATGTTGACCACGAGCGGCAGGTTAAAGAACCGGGGGGCGGACATCCATGCGTTGCTGTGGGCCCTGCCCATGAACTTGGTGCCAACGAGCCCAATGCCAAGGGTGGTGTGCATCACTGGGGAGGGTCGCTTTGCGGTGGTCTTCTTGGTCATGGGCGGTCACTCTTTCTTTAAGCCGCGTATCCTACGGCCCACCTATGGGAACTTCCGAACACACCGACATTTCATCCGCGATCGACAACCGCCTTACCCGCATTGAGCGCGAACTCGTCGCTGCGCGAAGCGAGGCCAAGCGCTGGCGCACCGGGACAATCGTCCTTGGCGCAGTGGCGATGACTGGCGGCCTTATTGCGGCAACACAAGTGGCACGCGTTGAGGATGTGATCCGCGTTCGGCGCCTCGAAGTGGTTGGCGAGGGCGACAAGGTGGTCATGCTGGCACAGGCTGGCGATACTGGCGGCCAACTTGATGTGTGGTCTAAGGGCGGCGCGAACGTTGTCCGTCTCTCGGCTGGCACAGACGGTGGCGACTTGGCTATTTGGAATCTTGTTGGCAAGCCAGTCGGCGGCCTCTTTGCAACACCGATTGGTGGTCGCGTTGAGATTGGCGACGTTGACGGCACCACGCTGGCAACATTCGCGCGCGGCGAAGAAGGTGGCGCGCTCGTCCTTCATGGTTCGGGCAGCAACGCAAGCAGCCTTCGAGCTGAGGCCGGCGGCGCGGGCGCAGTGATCAGCATGCGACGCCCCGGCGGCGAACTCGGCATGCTTGCAGGCGTGGCGCAAGGAGCGTCCGTCCTTTCAATGCGCAATCAAGCTGGCAAGGAAATCATCTTTGCGGGCGGAGCAGAAGACCAGACTGGCACATTGCGCATCGCGGACGCATCAGGCAACGAATGCGCTGCATTCCTTGCATCCGGCGGTGGGCACCTCACACTGAAGGACGGCGCGGGCGCCGTGGCTGTTTCGCTTGCAAGTGCAGGTGCTGGCAAGGGTGGCGCTATTGAAGTCCTCAATGGTTCCGGCGCTGCTGCAATCCTGATGGACACCAAAGAAGAAGGCGGCGGCAGATTCATGGTTGGCACTTCCACTGGTGCGCCAGCATTCATGGCAGAAGCCACCGGCTCGGCAGGCACCGTGGCCGCCTATATGCAAGAGCGACGCGTTGCGGCCATCGGCGGCGGCAAGACCGGCGGGCTGATGAATCTGCTTGACGCAAACGGCCAAGCCATCGTGGTGGCTGGTGCTGCAGTGGACGGCGATGGCGGCGCGATCAGCATTCGCAATGCACAGGGAATTCAGATTGGGCGTCTTGGCGTTGATACAGCTGGAGCCGGCGAAATGGCCGTCTACAACGCGTCAGCCACCATGAAGAAGATCATCGAAGCGCCAGCGACCGCTGCCAAGTGAATACGAGCCAACTAATGACTACTACCGTTCATGACATCGCGCGTGTTGTATTGGAAGAGACCATTCCTGCATCAGGAAGTACGCCTGCGCGCGTGAGAATCTCGATGCCTAACTCGGCTTACCGCGTGGAACTGGTGCTTGATGGCGATGCTGCCCTGCTTGCCGGCAAAGTGGGCAAGCGAATCACTGGTTCCGTTCGTGGCAAGGCATTGCGCGCTTGGCATGCAACTGCTGGTGGCTGCTTTATTGAGCCAGTCTGGGGCACGCCACGCATTGTTCAGGGGCGCGTCTTGGCGGTTGATGTGAATGCCAATGCAGTGCTTCTTGACCTTGTGTTCCCGGCTTGGATCACCATTGAGCCTTCGCAAACTGCGGGCTCATGGCAGACTGGCGACATGCTGAACTTCTATGTCGAAAGCGGCATGACGTTCACGCCGTCCGCGTAACAGCGGGCGGAGCTGCTGGCTACATAGCAAGGAAATTAGCAAGGAGTCGCGGACCTTCGACGGTGAGGAAACTCTCCGGGTGGAATTGCACGCCCTCAAGCGGTGCGGCGCCGGCGGGGGCTTTCCAACGAATGCCCATGATCTCGTCACGCTCGGTGTGGGCGGTGACTTCAAAGTCAGGATGAACCGTGGCTGGGTCAATCACCAACGAGTGGTAGCGGGTTGCGATGAAGGGGTTCGACATGCCAACAAAGAGCCCGCGCCCATCATGATGAATAGGGCTGGTCTTGCCGTGCACTGCAATGTCATTGCGACGAACGGTCATGCCGTGGACGTCTCCGATCGCCTGGTGGCCAAGACAAACGCCGAGTGCCGGGATGCGTCCCTTGAAATGCGAAAGCAGCGCGCCGCTGATGCCGGCCTCCTTGGGCGTGCAAGGACCGGGCGAAATCACCAGATGCGTGGGCGCGAGCGCTTCTGCTCCCGCGACATCAATGGCATCGTTGCGGACCACTTCAATCCGAAGAGCCGGATCAATCTCGCTGAAACGCTGAACGAGGTTCCAAGTGAACGAGTCATAGTTGTCAATAAGGAGTAGCACTCCCCCGATCATAGGAAATCGCCGCTCCCCAAATAGGTGCCGTCCACCCCTGTCCCCATTTTCTCCGGGGTGACGTGAGTTGTGTATTCCACCGCACCCTCCGTTGTGCGGGGTGAAGTGAATTGTGTATTCCACCGCACCCTCCGTTGCGCGCGGGACCCTCGGACGCGGACGGCTGCGCTCCACCAGGTTCCGCTTAGCCTCGACCGAAACTGTTCGTCCGGTTGGCACCCGAGACTCGTTCGTCTAGCTGCCGGACTTCTCAGTTTCAGACGCCGCTTACCGAGGATCCCGTGCTCACTGCGGTTGCTAGCAAGCAGACGGTCTACGCAAGCACGTTCTGGAACAAGTTGACTGGCACGCACTCGCCGGAGAGGACA
>JBIKQN010000224.1:0-3891 GCA_044349615.1 Phycisphaerales bacterium | reverse complement strand
GTTGCTCTTGTAGACCGGCACTCCACGAACCTGTTGTGTGTAGTACACCCCGGTGAACTTTGAACCGCCCACTTCGCGGTCTGGCATGATCTGCACCAAGTGTTCGCCGGCCTCAAACGGTCCGATTGGTGCAAGGTCTGCAGGCTGCACTCCGTACAGAGCAAATGCGCTGCTCTGAATGAATCGCTGTGCGCTTTCTGAGGGAGTTGCTCCGCTTGAGAAGTTGCCGTACACGCGCGCAACTTGGTCTCCAAGCGAGAGCACACCTGACTCCGGGTGGCTGAGTCGGAATGAATCAAGTCCCTGCGGTCCCACATTGCCGTTTGGGGCAAGCTGAGCGAAGGCAGTCGCGGTGGCGAGCGTTGTGGCAAGCGTGAGAACGATGGAGAGAGAACCGGTGTTCATCGATGGGCTTCTATGTATGCGGCTGGGGGACGCGTTGCTGAGTGCGGATGGCCATCAGCGGCGGGCTAGCGGTCGCCCGTGGGGCCTAAGCGTTGTGATGAATCTTGGATCAAACGTGGGGATGGGGACACATAATGAAGGACTTCTTATTGTTGCACTGACTAGGGGGTGAGGCAAGCACGGATTTCACGGTTCCTGGGGAAGGTTCTGTCCGATAGTTTGGCATCTGTCACAACCTCCTATACTCATCCTGTGGCAGGAAGTTCCCAAGAACATGTACCAAATGAGCCGACGATCGAAAATCGTCAGTCTCGGCATGACTACGAGATCACCGAAACGCTGGAATGCGGGATTGAACTCCTAGGTACAGAAGTAAAGAGCATCCGAGCCGGAAAGGTGAGTCTGGCAGAGGGTTATGTCAGCGCTACGGCCGAGCCACCCTCGCTTTCACTTCATTCCGTGCATATTGCGGAGTACCCGGCTGCTGGCAAGGCGGTCCAGCACGCGCCGGTTCGGGTGCGCCGCCTTCTTGCACATAAGCGGGAGATTCGGAAACTTGCTGAGGAAGTGAAACGGAAGGGCTACACCATTGTGCCGCTCAAGATGTATTTCAAGGATGGGCGGGCCAAAATTCTGATTGGCCTGGGTACCGGTCGAAAGTCTTCAGACAAGCGCCACGCCATTGCCTCGCGGGAAATGAAACGAGACATGGACCGGGCCATGCACAGCCGCCGCTAGACAGCAACTTGGGTCAATCTCCGAACTCCCAAGTCTTGCAAGTTGGGTGTTCACTCACTTTTTGACGATGATTGACTTGCCGCAATCTGCATCACGGCGACCTTCAATGCAATCCACGATGACTTGTGCTGCGATCTCCGGCGAGAGCGTCATGGCTGTTGGCAGCATCTTCTCCGGAAAATTCCGACGCAGCATTGGAGTGTCGATCGAACCCATGTTGATACAAAAGGCTCGAATGCCAAGTTTGGCGCCCTCTACATGCATGCTGCGTGTGTAACTATCCAATGCGCACTTGCTGGCGGCGTAGGCAAAGAAGCCTGGGAAGGGATCCGATGTGCCAAGCGTGCTGATATTCACAACGCATCCGGCGCGGCGCTCCTTGAAATGCGGCCAAGCGCGTGCAATCAGAAATGCTGGAGCAAATGCGTTGTGGAAGAACACTTCTTCAAGAAGTTCATCATCCGTCGCTTCGATTGGCGCGCGCGGCGCAACTCCGGCGCAATTGACAAGGTTGTGGAGCCCGCCACGATCTGCGATGGTTTGGTCGATGACGTGATATGCAAGGGTGCTATTTGCAAGGTCCCCGGTGATCACGATGGGCGCGCCACCAGAACAGTCACCGCATGCTGCCAATGTCTCAAGCAGTTTCGATTCAGTTCTCCCCACGAGTGTCAATGCATGGCCGCGTGCTGCTAGGTTAATAGCAAGTGCTCGTCCGATGCCGCTTCCTGCGCCAGTGACAATGGTGGTTGGATTGCTCATGTGCGTCTGGTTCGCCAATGAAACGCCTGCGGATTCGCGCTGACTCTTCTTAGGTGCCACATGTCCTGCAGAGGATCGATCGGAGTTCAACCGCCTGTAAACAGGCGCATGACGTCGTTATAGAAGGTGAACAGAAACAGGCTCCCCAACAGGACGAGGCCCACAAGGGTGGCAGCATTCTGGAACTTCAATGATGGTGCACGCCCAGTCAGGTGCTCATAGATCAGGTAGAGGAATAGCCCTCCGTCCACAATTGGAAGCGGAAGGAAATTCAGCACGGCCAGATTGACGCTGATCATCGCCAAGAAGAACACCAGATACATGGCGCCTCGATCGACAACGCGCGATCCAAGGTGGACGATGCCCACCGGGCCTCGCAGTTGTTCTACACCGACACTGCCACGGAAGATGCGGTCGAGCGTCAGGTAGGTCATGACCACCATGGTCTTCGTTTGATGAAAGCCCATGCGTACGGCCGTGAGTGGATTTCCATGGGCGGTGAGCCGCGTCATGAGTGGATCAAAGATGGCGGCTGTCACGGGAGACTCCCAACCGAGCGCGTGAATCGTGGCGACATCATCAGCCGCTATGGCAACCACTACCTCGTTGCGCTCATGTGCGGGCGTCGGAGCTTCCACTTCGATCTTTACCGATGCGCCCTCGCCCCGCGCGGCGGCATCCTTGGTTGCGGCAATGAGGGCCGAACGCATGGTGGTCCAGTCGGTGACCGGGGTGCCGGCAACCGATTTCACGACGGTGCGCGGCAAGAGTTTCAGCGCGGCGACTGCACTTGGACGCACGCCGTTTTTCTCAGTTTCAAGGCGATCAATCGTGCCTGTGGTTGTTGGATCATTGAGAGCAGGTGCAATGACCACACCAAATCGACCGGAGCGATCAACCTTCGCCGTGAGCCGAGTTGGCTCGCCGTCACGCAGCACCACAATATCGACAGTGCCACCTGCACGGCCTGTCAGTGCCATGCGCAGTTGCGACATGCGCGGTCCATCAACGTCTGCAACACGCAGCAGAACATCGCCCGCGCGCAGAATGGATTCATTCGCTGACCCCGTTGGCACGCGTTCAACGCGAATGAGTGGCACGAGTCCGAGCAAGCCGCGATCAATCTCAGCACCGTTGATGTCACTTTGGGGAGTGATCATCAGTTGGAGTTCAGGAATAGGCTGTAACTTTCGAGTGACTACTGCGCCTGAAGCCGTGGTCCACTTCGTATCGAATGGGGCTCCAGCCGATCGCTCAGCGGCCGCTCGGAGCAGCATGGTGACAGATGGGGAACTGATGGTCTTGTCGCCGAGCGAAACGGGCGTGTACTGCTGAACAACACTGCGTGTTTCCATGCCGGTATTGCCAACAGCCGGCTCAATGACCTCTGTCAGCACTCGCAAGGGATCAGCCTTGGTGCCAGTCATCACTGGACCAAGTCCCGCCGAACTCATGGCTGAATCAAAGACCTCTCGTTCTTCGCCTCGCACTGCACCGATCGTCCCAGACATGGCTGGCTCAATACCGATAGCCAGGAGCCCGGTCGCTACGTCCTTGCGAGGAATCATGCGGAAGGTGCGCGCCACGGTCTGCCCGGTTTCATCGGCGCGCTGCACTTCAATGGTGAGCGCCTCGCCGGGTCGCGCCATGGCTCCCGCGATCTGAATGTCAGCGAATGTCAGTACGGGTTCCCCATCGATGGAGGTGATGGCATCGCCGGCGCGTAGTCCAGCCAGTCCGCCCTCCGCTGGTTCTGCAACTGAGGCAGGCGAACCAGGAGCCACGCCGCCAACCACGGGGGCTTCAAAGCGCACGCCCACCATAAAGGTGATGACAAAGAGCGCGATTGCCAAGAACAGATTGCATGCCACACCTGCAGTGACCACGATCATGCGCTTCCAGACGGGCGCGCGCTGAAAGCTGCGGCGCTCTTCCGACACCTTTGCAGGGTCCATGTCATCTTGTCCAAGCATGCGCACATACCCA
>JBIKQN010000223.1:0-3905 GCA_044349615.1 Phycisphaerales bacterium | reverse complement strand
TGAATGATTCGTTTACGCAATTGGCATTGGGGTTAGCGCTTGCGGCAGTCCTGGTTTACCTGTTGCAAGTAACACTGTTTCGATCATGGATTGGGCCGGGTGTGATCATGCTGACCGTCCCGCTTGGATTCATCGGAGTTGCATGGATGCTGTATTTGACTGGCACCACGCTCAACGTGCAGTCACTCATGGGAACCATCTTCCTAGTGGGAGTGGCTGTGAACAATGGGGTGCTGCTTGTTGACTTTGCCAATCAGCGTCAACTTGAAGGAATAGGCGCGCATCAGGCAATTAGTGAAGCGGCAGCGACGCGCTTTCGTCCAATCGTGATGACATTTCTGGCCACTGTCCTTGCGCTCACACCCATGGCAATTGGCATCGGCCGCGGCCACGAAGCAAACATTCCCCTGGCGCGTGCAGTGGTTGGCGGCATGCTGAGTTCTACATTCCTGACCTTGTTTCTTGTGCCCGTGATGTACACGCTGCTAGTGCGCCGTGTTAGACCAATGATTGATATTGAAGAAGAGATGAATGCGCCGCTTGCAGGCGAGGGAGTTACTTCATGAAGAACCAACTTGAATACCGGTTGTTGGCGCACGCGCAGGCTCGGTCGATATGCACTTTGGCACTATCCGCTGCTGCGTTGTTGAGCACTGGAGCGGTGGCGCAACAAATGGTCGCCAAGGAGTCGCCCCGTGACGCTACGGCATCGTCGGCGTCAGACTCGGTGCCTATTCGAGTGAAGTCGGTGCACCCCACCACTGGATCGGATTTGGCAGTGGGTGTAGAGCAGCCGGCGAATATCGCACCGTATTACCGTGCCGATCTCTTTGCAAAAATTGCTGGAACCGTTGCGTTTCTTGAGAAGGACATGGGTCACGCCGTGACCAAGGGTGAGAAGGTAGTGGTGATTGAGCCGATTCAAGGCACCCCTGCAGAGGTGGCACTTGGCGAGTTGCGTGCACCGTTTGACGGCGTCATTGCAGCGCGCGCAGTGGACGTTGGAACCTTTGTTCCGAGTGCAATGATTGTTCCGGGTGCTATGCCGCTTGTGACTATTGTCCGCACCGACATTGTGACCGTGGCCATGCGTGTGCCGGATACGGTGGCGCAGCTTGTTGGCAAGGACACCGAAGTGGAGCTGCGTATGGATTCTGTCTCGGGAGCACCGATTCGGTGCAAACTCACTCGGATTTCTCCGGCATTGAGCCCCGCAGATCGAACACTGCGCGTTGAGATAGATATCTACAACGGAACGCCTGCCGAGTTTCGTACGTTCGTTGCACAGTCTGAGCAGACCCAGCATGCAGACCTCAAAGGTCGTGAACTACCGCAACTCCCGAAAGATCTGGCAGAAGGCAGTGCGGCGCATCTGATTCCCGGAAGCTATGGTCGTATGAAATTGGTCGTCAAGCGATTTGCAGAAACACCTTTGGTTCCGAGTGCAGCCATCGTGCGTCAGGGTGGAGTGCCATACCTGTATCGAGTGGAGGCTGGTATTGCACGCCGAGCCCGAATCGCCGTAGACATTGATGACGGCACCCTAGCGCGCGTTGTGTGGCTCGAAACTGCTGATGGCAAAGACATACGCAGGGAAGTGCGCACAGATGAGGAGATCGTTCTCAGTAATCAAGGCGAGCTCGATGACGGGCAACCAGTGTCTGCGACGCTGCAGTGAGTGGCTTGGTTGACTCCTTAAAGCGATGGAAAGCGGTCCCACTTTCCAAGTCTTTCCTCAATAGCGCTCGCCACGCGAAGAGCAGTGCCTTCATCAAAGTTGCGCGCCATCACGGTCACGGTGCGTGGGGTTTGCGGATTCTCGAAGCCGCACCGAGCCACAGCGCAGGGCTGTCCGCATGAGTTGGTGAGTAGTAACAAGTCTCCAGCAAAGGGCGGCGCTACCACGGCGTCGAACTGCATGAACCAGGTGTGCATTGCTTCCATGGCGCGTCGGCGCAGGCGCGATGCCTGCAGCAGTTCAATCGCTGGAATGAACCACGCTTGGCGGAAAGTATTTGGCCACGCATCATCATCCTGCCACGACAGGGTGTCATCAGTGTTTCCGCGCGTCAATTCTTCAAACGCTGCAGCGCTCTCGGCGGCTATTGGCAACATGAGCGCGCCGGATTCCACTTGCGGAGGTTTCACTTCAACAAGCACTGCTCCCGCGTCGCGGAGTGCATCAAGTACGGGCCGGTACCCGATGGCCGCATCTCCTTTGAACCACTCTGGCACGAAGTCCGCGCACATCCTGACGCATCGACCAGTGAAATGGTTGATCGACGCTGCTTGCATCGCGCGGATCGAATCCATTGATGGCGCCTAGGACGATCCCGCAGTCGGATGTGTAGCGCGCGATAGCGCCGATCTTGTCCATGGACCATGTCAGGGCCATGCATCCCGTGCGTGGGACTCGACCGAAGGTTGGTCGCAATCCGCTGACGCCACATGTTGTGCACGGACTCACAATGGAGCCCAGTGTTTCGGTACCGATGGCAAACGGAACGATGCCGGCAGCCACGCTTGACGCGCTGCCCGCGCTGGATCCGCTCGAACCTTGTTCAGGATTCCATGGGTTGCGGCATGTGCCACCGAACCAGATATCGCCGTAGGCGAGTGCGCCAACGGCGGTCTTTGCGGTGAGTACAGCCCCGGCCTTGTCCAGTGCGTCAACGACCCACGCGTTGCTCGTGGGTACGCGATCTTTCCATGGCTCGGCGCCCCATGTTGTTCGAATGCCAGCGGTATCAAGCAAGTCCTTGGCTGCATACGGAATGCCATGCAATGGTCCGCGCACCGTGCCCGCGCGGAGTTCCGCGTCCATGGCGCGTGCACGCGCCAGCGCCTGCTCGCGCAACACGGTGATGGCACAGAAGAGTATTGGATTCAGGCGATCAAATCGATCAAGCGCAAGTTTCGTCAAGCGCTCACTAGTGACAAGTTGTGCGCGCAACATGGCGGCAAGCATCGGAATTGATTGGTAGTTCAGTTCTTCATCGCTGGGCGTGCGCGCTGCCAACTTGAATTGAGGTATCTCAAATGGATCGCCTTCAGTAGTGACGGGTTCCGCTGGCATTCCGGGCAGTTCGGCTCGAAACACCTCTGCAGGCGCAAGTTGATTTGGTAGGTACCCAAGCGCTACACGCGCCTTGAATTGCTCGCGCAGGGAGTTCACTGTGCGCACGATCTGCGCGCGCTCCTTCTCTGTGAATGTAATGCCAGCAAGTTTTTCTGCTTCCGCCAGTGTGTTGGCAGTGGTTCCGGAACTCGGCGCGGGAGCAGCACCCGTGCTGTCTGGCGGTGCGGATGCTGCCTGGGATGCAGGGGCTTCCAACGATGATGCGAACGAAGCGCCACATGCCGCGAGTGCAGTTGCATGCACAAGGAATGCGCGTCTTTCAGTAGGTTTCATACCGAAAGCCTACTTACTTCCGGTGTTGTGCCGACTGCAGTGGCGACTTACTTCAGCGCGCCGCGGCGTCGAAGTTCGGCTTCTGCTTCACGGAATTCAAGTTGCTGCTGCGCATCAGATTTCGCCGGGTTGCGGTACAGCCACATATTGGCCTTCAGGTCAAGATTGCTGTACCAAGGCTTGTCCATCCAATAGATGGACGGGCCAATCGCCTCGTCTGATGCAGTGCGTGCGTTCGGTACGCGGTCTGGAGCCGGCTTGGTGGATGCCATGCGGGCATCGGATGAAGCGATTGCCTGAGCGCGTGCATTCCGCTCGGCGTCTGCCTCGGCGCGAGCCACTCGTGCTCTATCTTGGAGTTCGTCACGATCGCGGGTCAGATCGTGGATGGCGGCACGTGCGGCGGCAAGTTCCGATGCGGTGCGGCGGTGTTCCTCAGCAGCTCGTGCGTGTTCGAGATCTTGCTGCTTGAGTAGGGAAATCTCCTTCGACA
>JBIKQN010000221.1:0-3914 GCA_044349615.1 Phycisphaerales bacterium | reverse complement strand
TGACCCATGACACGCGGGCCATGAGTGCGCTTCAAAAGTCCCTTGATGCGGTCAACCACTTCATCACCAGCATCAATGTCGACGCCGGAATCCTTGTAAGTAAGAGGCGTCCGGGGAACCGCGGGTGCCGAAGCTGTGACGACATCTGCCATGCCCTCATCCTACAAGGCAGGCGTTGGCGGTCGAACAAAGGGAATCAGGATCAATCCCGGTATTCCAGCCAACATGGCAATTATTAAGAAGCCGGGATAATCGAGCGCCTCAGCCACGGCACCGCTCAACCCCCCCGCAACGGCGTTGCCGGCAGCCATAAGGGCCGTCAGTAACGCGTACTGCGTTGCCGTGTAGCGGCGGTCGCAGATTGACATGAGGAATGCCACAAAGCCACTGGTCACCATTCCAATCACTATGTTCTCAAGCGCGATCGCAGGCATGAGTGCCCACACTGGAGGCGGCGCTACGGGCGTTGCGTGCACCGATGCCCCGTACGCAAGTGCCAGAGCAAGAAACCCACCAATGCTGACTGAATGAGCAAGACCAAATATCCACAGGCAGCGGATGATGCCCAGTCGCGCAACCATCCAACCGCCGGCAGCGGCGCCAACAATAGTCATTGCGAAACCGAATGCTTGCCGCACCCAACCGATTGATTCAGCGGAATAGGCCAACCCCTTCATGAGAAGTGGTGTGGTGATGTTGGTTGCCAATTGGTCTGGCAATTTGAAGAGTAATACGAAGGCTGCCAGAAACAGCACACGCCATCCCCATGCTGAGTAGAACCGGGCAATCGGCTGCACCAACGACTCCGAAAGCCGAGGCCTTGTACCGCCGGCAAGTTCAGGCTCGCGCGCACTGAGTGTTGCAGCAATACCAAGACCCATTGCAAGCGCTGCACCGAGGGTTGCAAAGCGCCATGTAATGGCTTCCGCCACAAGTAGAACGCCAGCACCCAAGACAACGAATGCAATACGGTAGCCCGAAACAAACGTGCTCGCGCCCGCACCGAGTTCAGTGGGCGCCAGCGATTCCGCCCGAAATGCATCGGCCACAATGTCCTGTGTTGCCGAGAAGAACGCAGCAGCACAGAGCAACGCGAAGAAGATTCGGTTGTGCTGCGCAGCGGTCGCAAACTCACTCTGCGTCCAGGTGATCCCAGACGCGGGGTCGGTTGGAACCGGACCCCAGAATGACAGCGCTACCAGCGCCACGAGTGCAAGCGACTGTGAAAGAAACAACCAACCGCGTCGACGACCAAGGCGTCCAACGAGTGGCAGTGAAACGCCATCAACAATCGGCGCCCAAAGAAACTTCAGCGCATACGGCAATGTGCAGAACGCCAACGCACCGATGGCTGTAACGCTCCAACCAGCACTTGATGTCCAAGCCTGCGCCACCGTTGTCACCAAGACGTTCGGGACACCACCAGCGAACCCAAGGATGAGGAGCACCAGCATCGTCCGGCTTCCGTAGAGCGCGGCGAATGAATAGCGGGAGGATGTTGCAGCGAGGGGCCGATCCGTGGCCATGGACGGAGGTTACCGATACAGATGCAATCGCAGCGATCAGGCGTGAGTGGCAACTGCTGCTGTCAGACTGTTCAGCATCATTGATCCAAGGTCGGCTGGACTTTCTGCCACAGTCAGACCACATACACGCAGGGCATCCATCTTGGTCTGAGCGGTGTCGTCAGCGCCGCCGATGATGGCTCCAGCATGGCCCATGCGCCGACCAGCCGGGGCGGTTCGACCGGCGATAAACGCCACCACGGGCTTGTGCTGCATGTTGGCCTGAATCCAGCGACCGGCTTCCACCTCATCGGTGCCGCCGATCTCGCCAATCATGATGACGCCGTCGGTGTCTTGGTCGGCGGCGAACATTTCCAGAATGTCGATGAAGTTCAGACCCTTGACTGGGTCGCCACCGATGCCCACGCAGGTGGACTGACCGATGCCGCGTTCGCTCGTCTGCCACACGGCCTCATAGGTCAGCGTTCCGGATCGGCTGACAATGCCAACGGCCTTGCGCGTGGAAGCATCAAGGCGGTGCGTGTGAATGTAGCCCGGCATGATGCCGATTTTGCAGCCGCCCTCGTACCGACCTGGCGTGCCAGTCTTACGCCCAGGAGTGATGACGCCTGGGCAGTTGGGACCAACCAGAACCGAATCGGGGTAACCAGCAAGACGCGCGCGGACGCGGATCATGTCTTGTACGGGGATACCTTCCGTGATTGCCACAATCGTCTTGACGCCTGCATCGGCAGCCTCAAGGATGGCATCGGCCGCAAACGGCGGTGGGACAAAGATCATGGTGGCGTCAGCGCCAGTGGACCGGACCGCCTGTGCAACCGTGTCGAAGATCGGCAGCCCGTTGACATCTTTCTGGCCGCCCTTACCCGGGGTGGTGCCTCCCACCATGCGTGTTCCGTATTCGAAGCAGCCCTTGGTGTGAAAGGCGCCGGAGGTGCCAGTGATTCCTTGGCAGATGACCGAAGTGTTACCGTCAATGAGGATCGCCATAGGTGCTTCAGGGGGCTCTGGATGCGGGGCGCCAACGGTCGGCGCGGGCGGGCGAGGATAGCCGAACCCGATACGATCGTGAATGATGAGTATCGCTCCGAAACACGGAATTCATGAAGCGATCGCAGCCTCAATTGCTGCGCATCCGACCACGGCGCGGATTGGGGCGCCATTGGCGATCGACCGCGAGTCCGCTGCACGCCTCTTGGGTGCCGTGCGCGACATTGCCTTCCCGGGTTTCCACTCGCTTGAGCCGGCCACACCAGGGGCGGCCACTGCCGGGCGCGGTGAAGTTGAAGCATTCGTTGCGGGGCGCCTGCCTGCATTGCGCCTCGCCCTTGCGGATTGCATTGCGGCAGCGGGACGCGTATCGGGACTTGGCTCGAGTGACCAACACGCAAGCGATCGTGTCTGCAGTGAAGTGCTCGAACAGATTCCAACCATTCGAGCATCGCTCGCTGCTGACGTGGAAGCTGCGTACCGCGGCGATCCGGCTGCGCGCAGTATTCCTGAAGTGATTCTTTGCTATCCCGGTATTGCGGCACTCACCGCCCATCGATTTGCACATGAGTTGTGGATTCGAGAAGTACCGATCCTGCCTCGCATGCTTGCAGAGATCGCACACTCAGCCACTGGTATTGACATTCACCCTGGGGCACAGATCGGCCGCGGCGTGTTCATTGACCATGGAACCGGCGTCGTCATTGGCGAAACATGCACCATTGGCGAAGGCTGTCGGATTTATCAAGGCGTCACGCTTGGTGCAAAGAAATTCGAGCGCGATGCTGATGGCTCACTTCGTAAGGGAACCAAGCGACATCCAACGCTGGGTGCGCGCGTCACCGTGTATGCCGGCGCCACGATTCTTGGGGGCGACACGGTGATCGGCGACGGATCCGTCGTTGCGGGCGGCGTCTTTGTGACGCAGAGCGTGCCGCCTGGGCATTTGGTGGCCAATCAGAAGGCACAAGTGCGCGTCTTGCCGCACGGAGAGGATCCGGCATGAACAATGAAACGAATGCAAACAGCATGAATGGTGTCCAAAGCCTTGATGCTCACAACGGCGAAATCCAAACGCCTGATCTTCACCGCGTGACTGGCAGAAACAATCAATTTGGCCTGCGCGGGATATCTGCCTTGGCACTTGCGCTGTCATTCGTGGCGCTCTTCGTGGTGGTGCCAGCGGCAATGCCTGTCAGCTTGGCGCGCGATGCAACGCCGGGGATTGATCCTGCCACCCTGTATGCACACGTCCATGTGATGGGCGCAAGTGCGAGCGCTGGTTTCGGCGTGCGCGCCCCGCTACCCCGTGCACATCCGGCGCGGCTTGAACCAATGACCGTAGCACGCCTTGCATCACTCGCACGAATCGGTGCCGGTGAAGTGACCGGGGATGCC
>JBIKQN010000222.1:0-3914 GCA_044349615.1 Phycisphaerales bacterium | reverse complement strand
CACTGACCTCCAAGCACCTGCACGACGCCCTCCGCACGGTTCAAGACCCTGACCTTGGGAAGGACCTCGTCACCCTCGGAATGGTGAAGGATGTCCTTCAGACTGGCAATGATGTCAAGCTCATCATTGAACTCACCACCCCGGCCTGCCCTATGAAGGACAAGATCCGCGGTGACATCGACGAAGCTGTGCGGGCCAAATCCATTGAGACGGGCGAGCCGCTCGGCAAGTTAGAGATTGAGTTCACCGCCGATGTACGCAAGGCGAATGACCGCACCCGCGAGGGTGGAAATCCGTTGCCGCTCGTAAAGAACATTATTGCAGTGGGTGCTGGTAAGGGCGGCGTTGGCAAGAGCACCGTCAGTGCAAACTTGGCTGTTGGGCTCGCGCGCTTTGGCGCAAAGGTTGGTCTGCTTGATGGCGACATCTACGGACCAAGCGTTCCAACAATCCTTGGTCTTGAAGATGTCCCTACCGCTGCGCGCGGCAACATGCTTATGCCCTTTGAGGTGCATGGCATCAAGACCATGACACTCGGCAAGTTGGTTGATGCAGACAAGGCGCTCATCTGGCGCGGGCCGATGGCGCACGGCGCGTTCAAGCAACTTGCACTGCAGACCGAATGGGGTGCGCTTGATTACCTGATCATTGATCTTCCACCAGGTACTGGCGATGTACCGCTCACCATGAGTCAGCTGCTACCACTGACGGGCGCGGTGGTGGTGTGCACGCCACAGCGCGTGGCGCAGGATGATGCGCGCCGCGCAGTGAGGATGTTCCAGCAGCTAGGAATTCCAATCCTGGGCGTCGTGGAGAACATGAGCTACTTCGTGGGCGACGATGGCAAGGAGTACGACATCTTTGGTCGCGGCGGAGCGGAAGTCATGGCACAGACCATGGGACTGCCCTACCTCGGAGGTATGCCAATTCACATGAAATTGCGAGCCAATTGCGATGCCGGAACGCCGCTCGCCAACTGGGATACCCCTGCACTCGGTCGCGATATTGATGCGCTCTGCCAGCGTTTGGCGTCACAAATCAGCATTCAAGCACACGGTGGGCTGATTCAGCCGACGCTCAGCGTGCGGTAGTTCCAACAACGCGAGCGACAATTGAAGCGCCAATGCATGGTGACACCTTAACTAGGAACAGACTTCGTCTGGCTCCATGCTGTGAATAGCTCAGTGCTGAAATAGCGCTCCATGCGGTCGCACAGAATGGTGACGACGCGCACGTCTTCCGGCATACCTTTCGCCACTTCGATCGCCGCGGCGACGTTCATGCCGCTGCTTGGACCCACCGGGAATCCCGCGCGAATCAGCGCACGCGTGGTGCTCATGGCCAAATTGTCGCCAATCTCCACCTCGCACAGATGCTCAATTTCATCGGGGCGATAGATCTTGCTCATTCCATCAAGAACGCCAGGAATCCGTGACGAGAACGAGCACTGCTCTGGTGACGAGAAACACTCGCCGCACATGGCGTTCGTTCCGGAAGCCACTGGACGCACTGCGAACGGGCGCACTTCGAACCCATGCTCGCGCAGTCCTTGGCAGATTCCAACCATCGTGCCGCCGGTGCCGATTCCAGACGTGAACGCCACGGTCCGCGACGCGGACCCATGCGCATGCAGGTCAGTAGCGATCTCGGCCGCGGTTCCAACACGATGCGCTTCAGCGTTATCCACGTTCTCAAACTGCCGCGGCAGAAATACCTTGCGCTCTGCAGCTAACTTCCGGCACGCCTCGTTTGCGCCGTTCATCCCGAGCGCTTTCGCGGTGCAGCGCACCTCACCGCCGAAGCCCTGAATCATCAGAATCCGCTCGCGGCTGACACCTTCGGGCATGATGGCGATGAATTGCAGCCCCAGTCGCGCGCACACCATTGCCATGGCAATACTGGTGGAACCGCTGCTGACCTCAACAACCACGTCGCCGCGCTGCACTACGCCGTCGCGCCACGCCTTGGAGAGAATGAACGCTGCAATGCGATCCTTGGTGCTCCCGGACGGATTCATAAATTCACACTTGCACCAGACGGTCGGGCCATCCTCAGTGAGGCGCACAGGTACAAGTGGCGTCGGCGAAAGATGCAGGCCGTCCGTTGCTTTCATGGTCAGAACCCGCGCCCGGCATACGGGAAGTAACCGCCGAGCAGATGCGTGACATGGAAGCCACGGCGACGCAAGTATGCACACGCGCGCGCGCTGCGATTACCGCGGTGGCAATAGACGATAAGTGGAACAGAAGGATCAAGTTCACCGATGCGCGCAGGAATCTGCACGTAGGGGATATGCCGTGCCGCGTCGAGATGTCCATCAGCAAATTCTTGGCACGTGCGTACGTCAATGACGCCAACGCCGCCCTGCCGAATCCGTGCGCGAGCATCGCGCGGGCTGATGTCCTCACAACCGCTTGACTCCAGGTGCCCAGCGTCGATGACATTGAACTCCGACGGCGAAATCCAACCCGGGAATCGATCGATGCCTAGGCGGTACATGATCCGCACCGCGTGTTTCACAGTGGTGGCGTCGGCAACGATCAGCACCTCGTCGCTCGCCTCTAAGTAATTGGCCACGGTGGGCGCGAACCATTGGTCGAGCAGCACAAAGAGAGCGCCCGGAATATGGCCTTCAACCCACGAATTCCAGTCGCGCATGTCTACTACGACGCATCCGGGACGCGCCGCGGTCTCCAGGAACTCCGCGGCACTCAGGCACGGCGGGGACGGAATGCCCTCATGCACCGCTGGACCAGCCTCGTTCAACGCTTTGACGCGGGCAAAGTACGGCGGCGGATCAGGAATATCGCGCAACACAGATTCGCGGAACAACACCGGGTCACCGGCAAGCCGGAGCGCCTTGTTGATGATCCGTTCGATGCCGACCGTCGTCTCCGATAGTCCAGCGATCATCTTGCCGCAGGCGCTGCCCGCTCCGTGACCAGGAAGAATCGTCGTGCCATCTGCCATGTCGTCCAACAGGGCGAGGCTCGTTCGTAGCGCCTCGACGCCCTCGTCAACCGTCATGCCGCGAGTAGCAAGAGAACCGAGATCCGGCCGACCAACCTCGCCAGCAAAGAGAAAGTCGCCGGTTAGCAGCGCCGTCGTCAACTGGTCGCGCCCCATCAACTCAAAGCTCAGCGATTCCCTGGTGTGACCCGGCGTAGCGCGCGCACGCAGCCGCAGGCTCCCCACCTCAAAGGTATCTCCCTCGCAGAGAAATTTGGTCGATGCATCCGCGTGCAGCCCGCCATCGGCGGTCCATTGCGCGCGATCGGACACTCCACTCATGAAGACCTGCACGGGCCGCGTGGCAGCAAACGCCCGCACCCCGCTCACAAAGTCCGCGTGGTGGTGTGTCTCCGCAACAGCAACAATTCGAACGCCCGCCTCGGCAGCCGCCTCTTCGTATCGATCAATGTCACGGGCCGGATCCACCAGAAGCGCCTCACGCGATGCAGCACATCCGACGAGGTAACTCGCCTGCGAAAGTGCCGCGTCGTAGATGCGTCGATAGATCAACGAAACTCCTTGCGCAACTTCCGGAGCGCCTCGCCGAAGGCATCAAGGTGCTGCTTCTCATGCGCAGCGCTCACTTGGCAGCGCAAGCGGGCATGACCCTCGGGCACGACCGGGAATCCGAAGCCGATGACGAAGACGCCAAGCTCTAAGAGTCGCTTGCTCATGGCGATGGCCTTCGCGGTGTCGTGCACAATGATCGGGCAGATGGCAGTTGGGCTCTCAAGTACCTGGAAACCAGCCTCACGAATCATGGTGCGTGCATAGGTCACGTTGTCGCGGAGCTTCTGCACACGCTGTGGTTCACGCATCAGTACTTCAATGGCCTTCTGTGCGCTGCATGCCACCGTTGCTGGTAACGCGTTGGAGAAGAGCGTTGGGCGGCCGCGTTGAAT
>JBIKQN010000220.1:0-3923 GCA_044349615.1 Phycisphaerales bacterium | reverse complement strand
TCAAGCCCGACTGACCAACGCCCGATCCCATTCAGGCCGGGGAGATCAATCTGAACATCCAAGCCACCATGAAGACGCCAGTTGCGCACCACATCTTGAGCAGCATCAGCACCGGTTGCCTCAAGGGCTCGGGCCACCAGTGGGCTGTCCATGGAGAGTGTTGCGATCGATGCGTGGAAATTGGTGTTTGGTCCTGAGATCACACCATCAGCTTCAATCATGAGCGGAGTGTCATCAGCATCGGGCCCGCGCAGGTCCACGCCGTCAAGGCGCAGCTCGCCGTTACGGAAGTACATGTCGCCGCACACTGGTGTCAGTTTCACTGACTGCGCAACTTCAAGCGACTCCAATCGCACGTGCGCGTAGGTGTCCTGACCGAATGCATCACGGTTCCACGTGACCTCTCCGTCAAAGGTTCCAACTGGAGTCAGTGCATCCCACGCCTCTTCAATTCGCGCTATTTCTGGGCCATCACCAAGGCGAACAAGGTCGCGTTCGATTGGAAAGTCATTCAGAATGATCTCAAGCGTTCCGCCCTTGCTTTCGAGGTCGAATCCACCTTCGGCGGCAACCAGTCCCGTGCCGTGCCGCGCCGTAGCGTTGCGGATAGTTACCTTCCCGGCGTCGGCAATGATGAGGCCGTTCACGTCGTCAAGGGTCATTCGCCCGGGCCAACTCAGTCCATTCTCGCGGAGTACGCCGGCCAGTCCAGCAGTCGGTCGGATGGCACCACCGTGAACCTGGACGTTGGTGGTCACTGCATCGGATTCGTCAGGACGGGTGCGCACCGTTCCGGTGGCGGAGATGCTTCCCTCAAGACCAAGCTCCATCAGAATCTCTGAGATCGGGGAGAATTTGAGACCGGGCCAGCCAGCTGGGCGGTTGGTCCGGTCTTCAAAGCTGATCGGGATGGCCGCAAGCAAAGCGCGGGTGACCTTCTCATCATCCACCTTGAATTCAAGGAAACTGCGAACCAGTCGCGTGTCATTGAAGCGTGGAACTTCAAGGTGCCCACTCACTAATCCCTTGCCACCAGTGGGGGTTTCGATGGTGATGCCACCATGTAAAAAGTCCACCCGCTCATCCAAGATCAATAGTTCTCCCTTGGCGCGCATCGGATAGGGGAATGCATCAAGCACCACTCGTACATCCTGCAGCTTGATTGGTCCAGTGACCTCAACGCGCTCGCCACCGTCGCGGGGATGCTTGACGGTGAGGTCAACGCCAACGACGCCGCCTGGGCGCGTTGAGTCGTCCAAGACACCAGCTGCGTTCAATGAGCGCCATGCATCATCTGCTAGGAGCGCAGAGAAGATCCGTGCCGGAGCACCGCGAATGGCGGTGACCAACTTGCGGTCCAGTGACACATTTGTTCCAAAGAGATGCAGGCTGTACGCGGGGTCCGCGCCAACGAGCTCAATTTCACCATCGATCGTGAACGCGGTTTCATCGCTGCCGCGTCCCTGGACAGCGCGCATGACAAGCAAGTCGTTGGACACCTCAATGGTTCCCTGAACGCTCGACATCCGATAGGGGAACTTTGGACTTTCGATGGTTCCATCAAGCAGCTTGAGCGTTCCGCGGAGTTCAATCGGTGCGGCGACTGGCGTTCGATCTGCGGAAAGTGTGCCAGCAGCGCGTCGCGCAGTGACGGAGATGTCTGCTGCCCAGTCACGCGCCCCTATGAGAGCCAACGCGCGCGCAGCCTCGATTGGCAGTTCAATGCGGCGTGGCTTGCCATCTGGCAATGGTCGGGCGTCAACTTTCGGTATCCGAATGGAAATATCCCATGCGGCCAACGCAACCGATCGCTCGAGCCAGAGGTCATCCGGATCGAGTGCGCCTTGAATGCCGCCAAATGACCCGAGGTCACACTTTGCGGAGATTTCTAACGGGACGGTGAACGCATCGGCGCCCGGCATGCCCGGCGCAAGTGTCACTCGGGTGGCTTCAACCTTCAGGTCATTGCCGCGGAGTGTGATGGCAGCCTCGCCAAGCATGACGGTGACATCGCCGCGAATTGGAACGACGGTTCCCTCAACAAGACGTCCCCATTCAATCTGCCTGACGCTGTCGCGCTCGCGCAGTGTGACATCCTTCAGAATGATGTCTGCAGTGCGCAGCGGTTGTGAAATACTTCCTTCAATATGTGCGCGCTCAACGCTTCCGGCAAGTTCGGCCCGCGCTGCCCAGCGCTGCGCTTGGGCCGGAAGGGACCGCAGTAGCGCAGGATCGATACGCAAACTTTCTAGGTCAGCTTCGTAGGTAAAGGTTCTTTCGTTCCAAGTGCCCTTGAGACGGATGGCATTGTCTGATATGGGCTTGCCGTCTTGCTGGTTCTGTTCAAGGCGGAACTCATAGACACTGGAGTCATTGCTGCGATGCTGAAAGTCTGCAGCAAACTGCTGCGTGGAACGGAGGGTCACTGAACCGTCAAGTACTGATCCGATTTCAACACGCAGGTCCCGCAGGAGCGCTCGCTGTGGCTGCTGAAGCGGTTGGCCATCGGTGGATGTGGAGGGTCGCAATGCAAGGAAATTGAAATCACCCGGGCGATCCACGCGCTCAATCAAGCGCAGTGTCAGCCCGTCAACTTCCATGTCCACCAGTTGAATGCGCCCAAGGAGCAAACGCCATGGAGAGAACACCACTTCCGCACGGCGCATGGTGCAGACGGTTGATGCATCGCCATCCCATCCACGCGCGCGCAGATCTAGATCCGTGGCAATGATTCGATTCCAACCGTCCCACTTCACGCTCTTGATACGGAGATTGCCGCCGAAACGCTCCGAGAGCTGGGACTCCATCGCCTCGCGCAGAATGGTGGACTCGCGCAAGACCATCCATGCCGAGGCCATGACAGCCATGACGCCGAGCAATGTAAAGAGCGCTACCGATCGACGTCGGAATCGACGGCGAAGGCGCGACGGCGCCAACTGCGGCACATGTCGTGCAATCGCCTCATCAGCACGCCGCGCGAGTTCTCCCGGGGCGCGGCGAGCCATGGCCTCGAGTTGGTCGAGGTGCATGTCGGGCACGTGAGGCTCGTCGCCTGAGCGTGGTTCTTCGGGATGAGCGGGGTCGTGGCTCACGGGGAGGGGATGGTACGCGCGGAACGAGTTCGACCGCCGTTCGTACAATCAGAGGCATGCCCCGTCTTGCCATCGTTACTGGAGCCGCGCGCCGAGTCGGTCGAGCCGTTGCGCTTGAACTTGCGCGTCACGGGTGGGACCTCCTGCTTACGCACCGCAGCCGCGCATCAGAGAACCAGCAAACTGCCGTGGATGCTCGTAAGGCTGGAGCGGAATCAGGGCGATCGATTGACGTTCGTGCGGAAGAACTTGACCTGTCGGATCTTGCAGCCGTGGAGCAATTTGGTCGCGTTCACGCTGTTGGCACTGTGGATGCCTTGGTTCTCAGTGCCGCTCAATACAGCAGGACCCCGTTTGGAATGATTGACGCTGCCACGGCCGAACGTGAAATGCGCGTCAATGCCATAGCGCCTTTACTCTTGGTGCAGTCGTTTGCGTCGGCCTTGACACGTTCGTCCCTCAATGGTGGCGGGGCAGTTGTTGCATTTGGGGATATCCACGCCATGGGGCGTCCGCGCCGCGCATTCCTTCCGTACCTCATGTCGAAATCAGCGCTGCATTGCATGGTGGAGGCGTTGGCACTGGAAGTGGCCCCTGCAGTCCGTGTCAATGCCATTGCGCCCGGAGTGGTGGCATGGCCGGATGATGCGCCACTCGAAGAACGAGAGGCCTACGAGTCGCGCATTCCACTCGCGCGGGCTGGCACCCCCGAGGACGCGGCTCGATTGGTGCGTTCCATCATTGAGGACATGCCGTATGTCACCGGCTCAGTCATCCGCCTGGATGGCGGTCGCTGGTTGCGCTGAGCGCGGCACGAACTTCATCAGCTGG
>JBIKQN010000219.1:0-3926 GCA_044349615.1 Phycisphaerales bacterium | reverse complement strand
TGAGCGAACTCTTCGGTGGCTTGATCGATGTGTTCAATCGCATGCGCGAAGCCAAGATCAAGCGCTCTTTGGCATCGTGCAGGGTGCTACGAATCTTGACCTCCGCCGCCGTTCCGTGGAAGGCGTATGCGCTCATGACCTGCCCGGTTATGCCATCGGGGGTGTGGCGGTAGGAGAGGGCACCGACGCCATCCGAACCGTGGTGGAATTCACCACTCCGCTCCTTCCCGACAATCGCCCAAGATATTTAATGGGGGTCGGCTACGAACGCGACATTGTGATGGCAGTCGCCGCAGGGGTGGATATGTTCGACTGCGTCCTGCCCACCCGCAATGGTCGCAACGCCAATGCCTTCACGCCTCAGGGGCCAATTCGCCTGAGAAACGCCCGATTTGCTGAAGATTCCCTGCCAATCGACCCCTCCTGTGACTGCGAAGCCTGCGCCGGAGGGTTCAGCCGGGCGTACCTCCGGCACCTCTTTATGGCTGATGAAATGCTTGGGCCAACATTGGTGAGTGCCCATAACATCCGGCACTTCCAGCGGCTTATGCTGGACATCCGAACTGCGATCCGTGAAGATGCGTGGTCTTCGCTCCTCGTCGCATGGCCGTGTATCGGCTCTGTCGAGGCGCATTCGAGTACTGACGAGCAAACATGATCACCCAGACCCTGACCGCACTGACACTCCTCGCACAGACATCCGACGGTCCGTCCCTTCCCGGGGCTCCCGCGCCGGTAGCAACGGGCGCGGCAACGGATGCAACCGGAACCGCTGCGCCAGCATCGCCCGGTGGCAGTGGATTCATGATCATGATGGTTGTGCTCCTTGGAGCCATGATTCTCTTCTCATTCATTAACGCTCGTCGCGAGAAGAAGAAGCGCTCCGATCTCTTGGGCAACATCAAGAAGCATGACAAAGTGATGACCATTGGTGGCATCGTTGGCACTGTTGTTGAAATGAAGGATGACGCCCTGATCTTGAAAGTCGACGAGACGTCGAACACTCGTATCACCTTCGCCAAGAGCGCCATCTCGCAAGTGATCCCACAAGACACTGCGGCCTGAGTAGCCCCTTACTGTCATTGACTTTCGCCCACTTCGCGGCACCACTGAGAACACGATGCACCTGCTCTTCCACACGCTGATCCTTCCGCTCCTTCTTGTCATCTATGTCGCGGGCGTCCGCAAGGCATTCGCGCCGCTCAAGCGCACAATCCTTGATGTTGTCGTGATTGCAGCAACCTGTGTCATCATGGTTCTTGCCATCATGCCTCCGGAGCAGAAGATCAAGCTCGGTCGTGATTTGCGCGGCGGAGTGAGTTTGATTTACTCGGTAAACATGCCGGCTGGATCTGATTCCGAAACCAAGTCGGAGTTGCTCAAGCAGACCATCAAGACGCTGAAAAACCGCGTTAACCCGCAGGGTGTTCTGGACTTGACCATGACGCCACAAGGGGAAGACCGCATCGAAGTGGTGATGCCACTTCCAGGCGACGAGGTCCGTGTTTCGCAAAAGGCCTACACAGATGCGATTGAGGCACTGCTTGCGAAAGCGCGCCTCACGCCACGCGAACTCAACACGGCGCTGGCTGAAGGCAAGGCAGTTGATTTGGCAAAGGGTGATGCCACCCGTGCTGCCGAGTTGACCAAGCTCCAGTCGATGTGGAGTGCTGCCCGCGATGGGCGTGCTGCATATGACGCGGCTATTGCTGCTAGCAAGCAGGGGTCTGATCTTGATGCGCTCGCTGAAATTGCGGCAACGGCCGAGGTTGCCTATGACGCACAGCGTGCCAAGGTGCAGACTGGTGCGCTCACTTCCAGCCGTTGGACGCGCATTGTTGCGCTGCCTCAGATGGCAAAGAAGGGTGACGATCGCGCTGCGGCCATCGCACAGCTGAAGTCCGAGTTCCCATCAGCGTCTGCCGAAATCGACGCCGCACTGGTGAACCATGATGCCTATGCAGCCTTGCGCACCGTGCTCGATGACCCTGAAGATCTGAAGCGCCTCCTGAAGGGCGCTGGAGTGCTGGACTTCCATATTGCAGTCACCACGCAGAACTCGCTGGGCGTGAACGTTGAGGAGCTCCGAAAGCAGCTCGCCCAAGGCGGACCACTTGCAGCTGAGAGCCCAGTAGCTCGCTGGTTCAAGATCAACAGCATTGATGAATGGGCCAATACGCCAGCACAGCGAGACGCTCTTGAGGCAAATCCTGCTGGATACTTTGCATCAAGCCGCGGCCTGACGGCAGGCAGTGGTCCGGACAAGTCAATCTATGTCCTTCTCTGGATTACCCCAGACCGAAGCCTGACCCACGAACCGGGTGGCAAGGAATGGGCCATGAAGCGCGTTGGTCGTACGAGCGACGAACTTGGACGCGTAGCCGTCAGTTTCGAACTTGATGATTCCGGCGGCGTGGAGATGGGTCGACTCACTGGCGCCAATGTGGGACAGCCCATGGCGATCGTCCTTGACAACCAGGTCTACACCGCGCCAAATCTGAATTCGAAGATCAATGATCGCGGTCAGATTAGCGGCAACTTCAGTGAGAAGGAGATTGACTATCTCGTTCGCGTTCTTGCGTCTGGCTCGCTCGGTGCACGCCTCTCTCCGGAGCCTGTCTCCGTGAGTGTGCTTGGACCAGCGATGGGTAAGGACAATCTTCAGCGCGGTCTGAACAGTGTTCTGATTTCCGTGCCAGCCACGTTCGCCATCATGGCGCTCTATTACTTCATCCCAGGAATCATTGCAAATATTTCGCTCCTGGTGAATGCGCTGATCATCTTCTATGCCATGTCACTGGTCGACGCCAGTTTCACGCTGCCGGGCCTCGCTGGAATTGCCCTGAACTTGGGCATTGCAGTTGATAGCAACGTGCTGATTTACGAGCGTCTCCGCGAGGAGCTTGTTGATCGTAAGCAGCCACTCCTTGATGCGATTGACACCGCCATGCACCGTGCACGCACGGCCATCATCGACGGCAACATGACGCACTTGATCGTGGTTGTGGTGCTGTACTGGTTCGCTGGCTCTGAAGTGAAGGGCTTTGCGCTCGTCATGGGTATCGGTGTGTTCAGCACGCTTGCAGCCGGCTTGATTGTGACGCAGGTCCTTCTGCGGCTGTACGCGCTTGGCCTCAAGGCTAAGACCATGCCGATGCTGCCGATTGTGGTGCCTGCCATCTCGCGTGCACTGCAACCGAATGTTGACTGGCTCCGATACCGCTTCATCTTCTGGGGCGGTGCCATCGTAGTGGCCATCGTCTGCATCGCAGCAACGCTTGGCCGCGGTGGTGACATCTTCGAGACCGAGTTCCGCGGCGGTACCACCATGACGATGTCCACACGCCCCGCGCGTGCTGGCGAAGGTTCATTCGATGGCCACCTCGCCATGGCACGCAGTGCGGTCGAAGAGCGATTGCACGCAATTGGTATCACTAACAATGCGGATCCAGTGCTTGCAGAGCTCCGCAACGCCACCGTCCTGACGGTTGGCGAGACAAACGCTGCGTTGGAATCATCTGCATTCCAAATCAAGGTTCCAAATCCTTCCGGCGTTGCCGAAGACACGCCCATTGCCAACATTCTTGTGGCGGCTGTTGTTGAAGCCTTCAAGGATGACATGGATATCCGCCGACCGGTGAAGTTTGCTGGTCTGGGGATCGCGTCCTCCACAGGTCACTCGTTCCGAATTGATCGCCCGGGTCTCGGTGAAGTGCTTGGGCGTCCAACCCTCGATTATCCATGCGACTCTGCGATCGGTGGCGTAGCCATTGTGGTGACTGAAGTCGATCCGCCACTTGCGCCAGCCGATGCGGCTGAGCGAATTCGCCGTCTGCGTAGCAGTCCCGCATTTGCAGAAGCAGGCGGACGCTCGGTGGATGTTGTTGGTCTTGATGCAGCGAGCGATGGCACATTTAAGTCATTGG
>JBIKQN010000218.1:0-3933 GCA_044349615.1 Phycisphaerales bacterium | reverse complement strand
GATGAAGTCGATGGGCATGGAAGGTGGACCGGGCGGACCAGGTGGTCCGGGCGGTCCGGGCGGCGCGATGGGCCCAGGCGGCGCACGCGGACCAGGTGGTCCGGGAGCACCGCGTGGACCGGGCGCACCAGTTGCACCTCCAGCACCAGTTGCTCCAGCGGCTCCCGCGGCTCCAGCCGGTGCACCAAACGGCAAGTGACCGATCGACCGACACCTCGAAAGGACTGACCCAATGCTGCATCTTCTTCTCGCCGCGATCATCTCGCAGGCGCAGGCTGCTACTCAAGCTGCAACTGCAGCACAAGCCGCTCCGCCCACCCTTGCTCTGTCGATTGGATCCAAGGCTCCAATTCCCGAGATCTCTGATTTCGTCCGCGGCGAGAAGCCCACATTCTTTGAGCCCGGCAAGGTGTACGTGATTGAGTTCTGGGCCACTTGGTGCCCACCCTGCCGTCAAAGCATGCCGCACCTCACCAAACTGGCGGAGGACATGAAGAGCAAGGGCGTGGTCATCGTTGGAATCAGCGATGAGAAAGTGGAGACCGTTCGCACTTTCTTAGAGAAGGAGGAGTGGAAGCAGAAGGCTCGCTACACGCTGGCCACTGATCCGGACCGTTCCACGCACAAGGCTTACATGGAGGCTTCAGGACAAGGCGGAATTCCGACTGCCTTCATCGTGAAGGAAGGCGTAGTGCAGTGGATTGGTCATCCAATGGAAATGGATGCGCCACTTGCCAAGGTGGTGGATGGAACATGGGACTCCAAGACTGCCAAGCAAACCTTCGAGGATGCTGTTGCCGAAGAGATGAAGGCCATGGGTCGGCAGAATGACATGACCAAGGCCATTGACTCCAAGGACTGGGACAAGGCCATCGCCATGATTGATGCTGAGATCGCTACCGCAAAGGGCGAAGAAGCACTGCAATCTAAGGTGCAGAAGGCGCAGATCTTGTTGATTGCCGGGCGTGGCGATGCCGCTTACGCGCTGTGTGCGGAGTTAGTGAAGGAAGACCCGAATGTTCGCACCTACATTGCAACCAGTGTGCTGCGTATTCCAGACGTCGCTGATCGACGAGTCGACGTGGCGATCGGTTGGCTCAGCGATGTGGTGACCGCGGACGGAGCTACAAATCCACAGGTGCTAGCGGAGTTGGCATACGCATGGAGTTTGAAGGGTGACTTCACGAAGGCCGCTGACTTCGCGCGGCGCGCCATGGAGAGTGCCAAGAGCCTTGGACCCACTGCTGCTGAGTATGTTGCTGACCTTGCAGAACAGTTGAAGGGCTACGAGAGCAAGAGCAAGAAGTGATCAGCCACGTAGCGCGGCTTGTTCACGCGTCGATCCCTTGACGGGAGCCATTCCATCATGGAGGGCACCCGACTGGCGATTCGTTGCGAATCGTGTTGGATCTGCCATTGGTAGAGCAATCGTTGGCTGTGCGCCCATCACCATGTCACACAGAACCTTTCCTGTGATGGGTCCGAGCGTCATACCCATCATGGCATGACCGGCCCCGATGAAGAGCCCGGGGGTACCGGGAACTGCGCCGATCACTGGCATTCCATCAGCGGTGCATGGACGGTATCCAGCCCATTCGGCCACTTGCGTGCCCTTCTCGATGCCGTGGATGTAGCGCTTAGCACCCGCGGGCAACATGCCGAGCCGATTGCGCATCCATGGCCGACCAAGCGGCTGAATCTCGAGCGTCCCTGCAAGGCGGAGTTGCTCACGCATCGGCGTGACGGCAACGAATGTCTCATGCAAGACGCAGCCCGTGAATGGCAACTGCGGAATGCCTTCATATTGAAGGTGATAGCCACGTGCGCCCTGCATGGGAATATCAAGACCCATATCACGAGTGAGGGCATCGCTCCAAACGCCTGCGGTAATCACCACGGATGAGCCTTCAATGGTCTCGCCGCGCGATGTGTGAATACCAGAAGCTCTCCCGTAGCGATCGCGTTCAAGCCCCGCCACTGTGCACGATGTACGAATCTCCACGCCGAGCCGAGCACACGCTGCACCAAGCCCCATCATGAAATCACCGGGGCTGCAATGCGCGCTGTCGCGGTACCACACTGCCCCCGCCACTTCATCAGTGAAGCATGGACTTCGACGCCGCAATTCATCGCCCGACATGACCGAGTGCGCGTACCCGTATTGAATGAGCGTCTTCGCCTCAGCCTCGGCGGACGCCATGTTCTCCTTTTTTAGGACCACATCAAGCCAGCCATCTCGGCGGTAGTCGCACTCGATTCCCTCCGCTGCAATGATCTCTTCGAAGAGCTCAAGCGTTGGGAAGCCCATCGCGCACAGTTCCTTCATGCAGCGATCAAGCCATGACTGCTTGCAGTGGCGATGGAATGTCCAGAGCCAGGAGAGTAAATCCGCGTCGGGGCGCGGTCGAATAAAGAGCGGCGCGTTACGGTCGAACATCCACTTGAAGCCGCGCCAGCTGACGCCGGGGCGAGTGAGCGGGTAATGACCGATGGAAAGCAAGCCGGCGTTGCCGTAACTGGCACCGTCGCCAATCTCGTCGCGATCAAGAACAATGACCTCGCGACCAGCGCGGGCCAGGAAATACGCAGTGGTGAGGCCGACAATGCCGGCGCCGACAATGACCGTCCGTGGTCTAGACATGCGCGGATAGTAGGCACGGGGCGGGCGCGCGTGCGGGCGCACGGCGGCAGGTACGCGGCTATCTTTCCGTGACTATGGGAATGAACCTCGGAATCATCGGCGCTGGCGCGATCGGCAATGTGCATGCGGACACGGCAACGCGCGCCGGAATTCCCATCGCCGGCGTGTGGGACGTGAACCCCGCGAAGGGAGCCGCCTTCGGCAAGAAGCACAGCGGCGCACGGGTCTGCGCCTCCGTGACGGAACTGCTTGCCATGAAGGACGTGGACGCCGTAGTGGTGGCGGTCCCCAACATCGACCACGCGCAGGTGGCATGCGAGGCGCTCGAAGCCGGCAAGACGGTGTTCCTAGAAAAACCGATGGCACTCAATGTTGCGGAGTGCGACAAGATCATCTCCGTCCTGGAACGAACCAAGGGTCGCCTGCAGATGGGTTTCGTTTCGCGGAGTACGCCTGCGAGCAGGAACGTGAAGCACTTCATTGATGCGGGCACGTTCGGCAACATCTATCACATGAAGTGCAGCCTGTACCGGCGCCGCGGCGTGCCCGGCCTCGGCGGATGGTTCACCACGAAGGCCATGTCGGGCGGCGGTCCGCTCATCGACCTTGGTGTGCATGTGATTGACCTGTCGCTGTTCTTGGCGGGGAACGCCACGCCGCAGCGCGTGAGCGGCGTCACCTATGCAAACTTCGGGCGGCGCATGAAGGACTACGTCTACACCAACATGTGGGCGGGGCCACCGAAATTTGAGGGCGTCTGCGATGTTGAGGATCACGCCACTGCGCTGGTGCGCTGTGCGGGCGGGCTCACCATTGAAGTCAATGTCACGTGGGCCATGAACGTGGACGACAAGCAGATGGCAAACGGCATCACTGTCTTCGGCGACAAGGGCGGCTGCTTCTTCCCGATCTTTGGCAAGCAATTCACCATCGCCACCGAGGCGGGTGGCAAGGTGGCAGACTTGACCCCGGAATTTGCATCAAGCAACGTGGAACACGATGCGTGGGACGAGCAGTACCGCATGTTTAAGGCACTTGCTGAGAACGGCACGCCCGCGCACGCGGACGCCGCGGCTGGTCGGCGGGTGCAGTCGGTGCTTGACGGCATTTACCGCTCGAGTGCGGAGGGGCGCGAAGTAGAAATCTGAAATGAGCAATGCGCCGAAGTTGCCTTCGGCGCATTGCGGGGTGATGTGGGGGATTGCCGCGGGCGGCACTTCGGTGAGGGACTATCCAACAACAGATTTCGGAAGCATGGCCGCGCCGCGGATACCGCTTGAATCGCCGTGCTT
>JBIKQN010000217.1:0-3957 GCA_044349615.1 Phycisphaerales bacterium | reverse complement strand
TCGGTCCAGCCGTCGCGGAAGTCAACAATGTGAGGAATTCCAGCGAGGCGTGAAATCAACATTCCCGCAAGGTGTGGCGATTCGGGCGGGCTTGTAGAAACAATGACGGACGACTGAACCGCAGCAGCCCGGACGCGGGAATCCATTGCGCATGCAACAGACCACGGCATCGCCGCATCGGGAATGAGCAGGTTCCTTGCGACAAAGTATCTAGCACTCCCCTGATGCCGAGAGCGAACTTCGCCGGCATGGACCCGGTCTGCAGCGTCCCATGATCGCAATGGATCTCGAACTCGAAGGTAGTTCCGAGGTAGTGCCTGGCTGCGGTGGTCTTGCGCCACTGCGCCCGCAAGGGTGATACTGAAGCCAGAATCGGCAAGCCAGCGGCAGAATCGATTGGCGCGACGATCCGCGAGGTGCCCCTGATGACCAGCGAACGGAGCCAGAACAAGTGCGTTTTTCTGACTCATCTTGTCGGGATCAACCTAGTCCGGGGGCATCTGATGTTCGTAACATTGAGACAGAGCCCGTTGATTTCATAAGCAAACTCGCGGAACATGTAACTATTCTCGCGCGCACATACTGTTGGCAGATTCATTCTATTGCTTAACTCTCCGGCCATTCTCCTGTCCACCTTCAACGGTGAAAAATATCTCAATGCGATGCTTGATAGCGTCGCTAGCCAAACTGGAATTGCACCAGTCCTCTACTGGCGTGATGACGGATCGTCAGACTCAAGTATTGATATTGTTGAGGGCTATCGAAACACCATTGATTTGAAGCGCCTTCATGGATCTACGCGACTTGGGCCATGCGCCAGTTTCCTTGAAGTATTGAGGGTAGCCGCTCCTCACCACACATCGTTTCACTTTGCCGACCAAGACGATGTGTGGCATCCCGGGAAGGTAGCCCGCGCTCACCACGCTGTAACAAAATCTGAAACACCAAGACTGTTTCACTGTCGCCAGGAATTGGTTGATTCAAACGGCCAATTACTGCGGCTGTCGCGTGTCTATGAGAGCGGCACATTCCGTAATGCGTTGTGTGAAAATATTGCTGCGGGATGTACCGTTGCCTTTAACCATTCTGCCGCCAAGATCATTGCATCAGGGCAACCAACGCGCGCACAGATGCATGACTGGTGGGCGTACCTGGTTGTATCGGCGGTTGGGGATATTGAGTACGACAGCCATCCATGGATTCAATATCGTCAACACTCACACAATGCCATAGGTGTAAGCCGCGGTCCTGTTCATGAGTGTTACAAGCGAATTCACCGTCATTTCAATCGGCCATCGAACGCAGCGCCCATCTTTGACCAACTCTCAGAGTTGCTCAACATTCACGGCGCTGCCCTGACCAAGGAACAGCGGATAAGGGTGCAACGCCTGCTGAACGGAAGAAACTCCATCTCACAGCGGCTACGGAATTTCATTTCCCCTCCCGCTGTTCGGCAGCGATGGATAGACAACATGATCCTGAGAGGGATACTTCTCAAGCGACATTATTGATGAGGGCCGCCTCCCGGGGCGGGCTAAGCAAGCGTTGCGCGTAATCCTTCAACAAACGGCACGATCACGCGGTAACCAAGCAGATCGGCAGCACAGCGAATGTCAGCCTCGCTGTCACGCACATCGCCAGTGCGGCCGGGGCGGAAGTCTGGCTCGCTGGGGATACCGATGATTTCTGACATGGCCGCCAAGAGTTCAAGCAAACTGAAGCGCGTGCCGCAGGCGATGTTCACCATCTCGCCGCGGAGGGCGTGCGGGACCGAGCCAGCGAGGAGGTTGGCGTGGACGGCGTTGGCGACAAAGGTGAAGTCACGGGTTTGCAGACCGTCGCCGAACACTTGCGGGCGCACCCGTTCGCGGATGCACTTTGCAAAGAGTGGAATGACTGCTGCGTACGGTGAGTCATGGCGCTGCCGAGGGCCGAAGATGTTGAAGTAGCGCAGGCTGACGGTCTCCAGGCCGTAGCAGTTGCCCCACGCGCGCATCAGGTATTCGCTGGCGAGCTTCGTGTAGGCGTACGGCGAAAGGGTGTCCGGGCGCATTGACTCCACCTTGGGGAGGACGGCGGTGTTGCCGTAGGCGCTGCTCGATGCGGCGTAGACCAAGCGACGAACGCCGTGTCGACGCGCGGCTTCTAAGACGCGCATGGTGCCGGTGACGTTAATCTCGTGATAAAGCGCTGGGATTTCGATACTACGGGGCACACTCCCCATGGCGGCTTGGTGAAAGACGATCTCCGCGCCAGCGAATGCGGCGTTGAGTACGGCCTCATCGCAGATGCTGCCGCGGATCACCTTTGCTGCGGATGCAGGGCCTTGCAAGTTGGACTCACGGCCGTTGGAGAAGTCGTCCAGGATGCGAACGTTGGCGCCGCACTCGACCAGCGTGTCCGCGATATGGCTGCCGATGAAGCCCGCGCCGCCAGTGATGCAGATGGTGCGGCCTTTGTAGGCCGAGTGGTGCGCTTCGAGTGCGGGGTGCAGCATGAGGGCAAAGGATAGCGAAGTGATGGCACAACCGTCCTGTATGTGCTTCAATACAACGATGAAGATTCTTGTCACTGGCGCAGCCGGATTCATTGGGGCAGCCACGGCTCAGGCGTTGCTCGATGAGGGGCACGATGTCGTCGGAATTGATGATGTGAATGATTACTACGAGACCTCGCTGAAGGATGCACGGCTTGCCAAGCTAGGGAGCTCACCAAGATTTCGCTTCGAACGCGCCAATCTTGCCGACCGCGCCGCCATGGAGCGGATCTTTCGTAACGGCGCGTTCGCACGCGTGGCACACCTTGGCGCGCAGGCGGGTGTTCGCCACTCCATTGATCAACCGCTCTCGTATGTGGAGAGCAATTTGCTGGGCACAGCGCATGTATTGGAAGGATGCCGACACCATGGGGTGGAACACTTGGTGTACGCCAGCACTAGTTCTGTTTACGGTCTTCATACAGACTTGCCGTATTCCACAAGCGCATCAGCGAGCCATCCAATGTCGTTCTATTCGGCAACGAAGCGCTCGACTGAGTTGATGGCTCATTCGTACAGCCACTTGTTTCGACTACCAACGACCGGCCTTCGCTTCTTCACCGTCTACGGACCATGGGGCAGGCCCGATATGGCGCTATTCAAGTTCACGCGAGCGATCATTGAGGGGACGCCCATTCAGGTCTACAACCAAGGCCAACATTCGAGAGATTTCACGTACATCGATGATGTGGTGCGCGCGGTAGTAGTGGCGTTAGCGCGCCCAGCTGTACCCGACCCTGACTTCAATCCCGCGCGACCGAGTGAAGATTCCAGTTCTGCGCCGTGGCGCATCTACAACGTTGGATGCGGCGAGCCGGTGCCGCTCATGCGCTACCTTGAGTTGATCGAGCAGAATGTTGGGCGCAAGGCAGTGATCGAGATGCTTCCCGCACAACCAGGTGATGTAGCGGATACTTTCGCCGAAATTGGCGGGATGGTGCGCGACCTTGGTGTGCGACCAGAGATCACTGTCGAGGAAGGCGTGGCGCGGTTTGTGAAGTGGTTTAGGGGGTATTACGGGATTTGAGGGGAAGTCCAGTCCTAGTTTAAAACTTGGTATCCCAATGTAAACGCCCCTTAGGTTGTGTCAGCGCGCGCTCCTGCCCTTTGCTAGATTGACCACCATGGCCATACTTGTCACCGGCGGCGCGGGCTTCATCGGCAGCAACTTCATTCGGGAGTGGTTCGGCACCTGCAATGAACCCGTTGTCAATCTGGATGCGCTCACCTACGCCGGCAATCCAAATAATCTCAGCACACTTCCCACCGACGCCGCACACACCTTTGTGAAGGGCGACATTGGCGACCGAGATTTGGTCGCCGCGCTGCTAACGAGCCACAACGTTCGCGCGGTCGTTCACTTTGCGGCGGAGTCACACGTGGACCGATCGATTCACGGCCCTGAGGAATTCATTCAAACC
>JBIKQN010000216.1:0-3961 GCA_044349615.1 Phycisphaerales bacterium | reverse complement strand
TGGCGCGGGGCGAACGAGAGGATAGATTGTGGTGATGGCAGATTGATGGATTTATCGGTGCCGGCATGCGTATAGATGCCTACGGTCATGCGGCGCGGCTTCTGTCGTTCGCGGCTCTATCGCTTAGGCGCACACTGTGACAGGTTGCTCAAAGAACACGAAGACGAGACACCATTGATGAACTCCATGCTCGGAACCTCGTTTGCTCGTATCGCCGCGCTTGCCGTATGCGTCCTCGCCCCATGCGCCCAGGGTGAAGAACTTGCCTTGCAGCCACGCGCTGGCGATCCACTCCCAGGTCTGAGCGCCACGGAACTTGAACTCTTTCAGATTGGTCGGGTTCTCTACTCCACGCCGATTCCAGCCACTGAAGGCATGGGGCCTATCTTCAATAAGAGCAACTGCCAATCGTGCCATTCAAACCCAGTAGGTGGATGGGGCAACGCTAGTGTTATGCACTTTGGGATCGCTGATAAAGGTGCATTTACCATGGTTCCAGGTGAGTCGCAAAGCCTATTGCAAGAATTCAGCGTCAGCGAATTCTGCAAGGAAACCATTCCCGCGGCTGCCAACCTCACAGCGATCCGCATGACCAATTCCAGCATGGCCTTTGGAATGGTTGAAGCCGTTCCCGATGCCGCCATTGCACTCCTAGAGGATGCCGATGACGCCAACGGAGATGGGGTGTCCGGACGCGTTCACTGGGTTCGACCCCTTGAAGAGACGAACAACGGCAGCCCACTCCGCGTTGGGCGATTTGGTTGGAAAGCACAAGTTGCCACGGTCCTCAGTTTCTCAGGTGACGCCACTCGCAATGAGATGGGTATCACCAACCGGCTACTGATTGAAGAGAATGCCCCAAACGGCGACAATGCCCGGCTTTCACAGTGCGATCCGGTGGCGGAGCCAGAAGATGTCCCCGACCAATCGGGGTTTGCATTCATCGACCGCGTCACTCACTTCCAGCGCTACTTGGCTGTTCCCCCGCAGACACCAAAGTCGGGAATGACTGGGGAATCACTCTTTATCAATGTGGGTTGCGCCAAGTGCCATGTCCCGGAGTGGACCACTGCAAATACTCCCGGTCTTGAAGCTGCCATCCGCAACAAGGTCATTCGCCCGTACGCAGACTTCTTGCTTCATGACATGGGTCTGCAAGGTGACGGCGTGAGCGATGGCTACGCGTCCGAGACGGAACTGCGCACGCCCACTCTTTGGAATCTGCGAACGCGCGACCCCATGCTCCACAACGGCGCAGCCGCGGGTGGACTGTTCTCTGATCGAGTTCGATCCGCGATTGCCCTGCACGGTCCATACGGCGAAGCAGCTGGAAGCGCCGACGCATTTGCACAACTGACCGAACAGGACAAGATGCTCGTTGTTGCATTCCTCAACTCACTCGGACGAGTTGAGTTTGATGACAACGGCGATGGCCATGTGACGATCATTGACTTCATCGCATTTAAGGCAGCCCTGGGCTCAAGCAGTAATCCCAATGCCGCGCACGCAGTTCACGATATCAATCAGGATGGAATAATCTCCATGGCTGATTTCGCATTCTTCATGCAGGCCTATGAAGGCGAGAATGGTGATTGCAACAGCAATGGCGTACCAGACATGCTTGACCTCTTGCAGGGAACCAGCGTTGACACCGATGTCAATGGCCTGCCAGACGAGTGCGTGCCCTGCAATTCAGACCTGAACAACGATCGCGTTGTGACTGGCGCTGACCTCGGCGTGTTGCTCGGAAGTTGGGGTCAGTCGGATGTACTGGCAGACCTGAACGCCGACGGCGTTGTCGGCGGAGCAGACCTCGGAATTCTTCTTGGCGCATGGGGAGCCTGCCCCTGAAACCCCTTCCAATAGTGGTCCGTTTGACCGTTTGCCGACTGACACACTCTTGACTCCTTCACGAATGACTGCCTCATTGCACTTCAAGGACACCATGCGACTCCACACGCAATTCCGAACAATCGCTTCCACCACCGCTGCACTCGTGCTTGCTAGCGCAGCCACAGCACAGAACTGGGTGAACTACTCCCAGCAGACCAGTAGCCGATTGGTGGCCGCTGCATCACTCATTGGTGCAAACAATCTAGAGAAGGACTTCGCTTGGGGCGATCTTGACAGAGATGGCGACACCGACTTGGTCTGCGTCCTCAAGTTTCCTGGAAGTATTCAGGGCGGCAACCGCAATCTGCTCCTTATGAATGAGGGCGGGATACTGACTGACCGGACCGTTGAGTATGGTTCGGCGAGCGATATCAGCGGCTATGCAGGTCTTCTCGACGCTACCAATGACCGCGACGTCGAGGTGGTTGACATTGATAACGATGGCTGGCTTGATCTACTCACCGCTACCACGATGAGCGATCACGTGAACAGCATCCTTGGGCAGCCCCGCGCCTACATCAATCTTGGTAATGACGCTAGCGGCAATTGGCGGGGCTTCCGCTTTGAGGTCGATCGCATCCCTACCCTCTTTGCACGCGGTGGTGCTGCTGCCAATCCACGCTTCTGCGACATGGCAGTTGCCGATTACAACGGGGACGGCTACGCAGATGTCTTCTACACCGACTACGACACCCCTGAGACCTCTGGCACCCTGTGCTATGACCTCAATGGCGATGGCGACACCGCTGATGCTGGTGAGTGCCAGCAGAGTCCGGCAGAAGATCCAACGAAAGACTACGACAACAAGCTTCTTCTCAATCTGGGAGCTTCAAACCCCGGAGTCTTCTACGACGCTACCACCACGGTGCTGAGTGTTGCGCAAATCAACTCCGGCTTCGGCAACATGGCAGTTCCTGGCGACTTCAACGGCGACGGCCGCCAGGACATCGTTCGCATCAACACACTTACCACTGGTCAAGCTGTGAGCGTCTACACCAAGAACGCCACTGGCTTGGGATTCGCTCTCAAGGACATTGCATCCGGCCAGCCCTACCACGGTGACAAGGCTGATCTCAACGGCGATGGTCGGCTTGATTTGGTCATCGTTGACGATGGACAGGACAAGTACCTCCTCAACACGGGAAATGATGCCACCGGACAGCCAAACTTCACCAGTTACACCATTACCGACAGCCTCCAAGAGTTTGGTAACTCCACGCAGGTTGGCGACCTCGATAAGGACGGACGCATTGATGTGATCGTCACCGATGTTGACGCTGACCTTGGGCCATTCTGCCCGCAGTCAACCGGAGCTGCGCATTCGCGTCGCACCCACATCTACCGAAACGTCTATTCAGGTTCGCCCTCGGGAATCTTGGATGAAATCACACCGCTGATCATTCCGGCTAGTGAGTTGGATTGGTGGACTGATGTTGCCGTGCTGGACATCAACGGCGACACATGGCCGGACCTTGTTGCAGGAACCTGCACCGGGATTGTTGTCTACATGAATGTTCCTCCCATGAACATCACCTTCTCCTACCCAGACGGATTACCAACGGTGTCTGCCCCTGGTGTGGCAAAGTCATTCCGCGTTCAGGCGAATGTCTCAGGCGGAACGGTGAATGCAGATTCCACACAACTCTTGTGGTCTGTTGATGGAGGCGCCTTCCAGTCATCAATTCTGCCATCGATTGGAGCGAATCTGTTCCAAGCAACGCTGCCTGCATTCCAATGCGGTCAGGTCGTCCGCTTCTACCTGACATCAACCATGAATACCGGAACGCCATTCAACGATCCGGCCACGGCGCCAACACTCGCCCACTCACTTGCCATTCAGACCGCCAATACCCAGACCTATTCCAATGACATGGAAGCAGTCACGAGTGATTGGACCGTCAGCAATGAAGGCGGACTGACCACTGGCGGTTGGGGCGTTGCCGTTCCGATCGGTACGAATAGCGGAACCTATGGAGCTGCCCCAACGTCTGATGCCAGTACCGTTGGCACCAAGGCTTGGGTAACTCAGAACGGGCTCGCTGGAGGAACTGCCAACACGGCCGATGTT
>JBIKQN010000214.1:0-3968 GCA_044349615.1 Phycisphaerales bacterium | reverse complement strand
ATTGCGGGTTCGCTCCCTGGCGCAGATCTTTCGCCCGGCACAGTGATTGTTGCGGACGCATGTATCTATGCCGAAGAGGGCATCGCGCTTCCTGAAGGTCAGGGCGATATGCGCGCACTCGGCTTCTCGCTCGGCGATTTCGAAGGGAACCGCGTACCCGTTGATGCTGCGCTGCTCTTGGCATTTCGCGCGCTCGGGCCTGTGGGTGCGATCGCAACCGTTGCTACCTGTTCTGGCACCGATGCAGCGGCGCTCGCCGTTCGCCTGCGCACCGGTGCCATCGCTGAAGCGATGGAAGGCGCGGCTGTGGTGCATGCAGCACGACGCGCGGGCATTCCTGCAATTGAGATTCGATCAATTAGTAACACTACTGGCGATCGTCCAAAGCAGCGGTGGGACATCGCGGCGGGGCTTGCGGGGCTAGTGCGGGTTGGCGAGAGTATTAAAAATGTAACGTCTTGATGTTCAACATTCAGCGTCGAGTGCGAGAAGGAAACTTGCAACGCCTTGCAAGGCAATGGCCAAGTAAGTCCGCACACTGATTTGGTTCTGGTCTCAAACCGAATCCCGATGGGCATGAGCACTTCGAGCAGATCGCTCACGTCCCATGCTCTTTCTGTTTTTACCGCGTGTTCGGCCTGCATTCCTGGCTAGTTCCACAGCGCGCCGACCACGGCCACCACCCAGATCGCCATTCCGAAGGCAAGTTTCACCAATACCCCGGCCATTCGACCTGCAGCGGCCGCGGCAGCGGGTAGTACGAGGCTCAGGGTGTTGCGGTCACCGTAGGTCATTTCGCCGATGAACGCTCCCACGGCGGCACCGATGAGCGCTCCCGCAAGCGTTCCTGCGAGCGGGATAAATGCAAGCAGCACTGTTCCCAAAAGCGCCCCCGCAAATGAGCCGAGCACCGCGCCCCATGCACCGCGTCCGCGTGCGCCGCCCGCGCGCGCCCCGAGAGCACCCATGGCGGTTTCACACACTTCGCCAAGGATGGCAAGTAGGAAGAGCGCAAGGAGTGTCCAACTGCTGTAGAGCGGGGTGCCGTCGCCTGCAAGTGACCACAACTGTGCGGCACCCACCAAGATCAAGATGGCCCAATTCCCTGGCAGCGTGAGGAGCGTCAGGAACAAGCAACCGCCGCCGAGCCCCGCCATCAGAAGTGCCACCACGATTGTCTCGCCAGTCATGAGTCGATCCTTTTCCAAGAGCCATCTGGCAGTGCAGCAATCATGGTGCGCGTGCCATCAAGCCAGTGCAGTTCGATTTCGAAGCCGCCAGTACCGTGCGGGAGCCAAGTTCCGGCACGAACCGGGGTCACCGTCCCGCGGCCCTCACTCAGTTGTTTGGCAGCGGTCAGCGAAAGATACGCGGCGCGGTGCGCGCCAATCTGCTCCGCCGTGGTGCATTCACCAATCGCAAGCATCCCTGGGTCGCGTGCTGTTCGCCATGTGGCACAGGTGGGGTCATCTCCGCTTATAGCTGTGCGCGTTGCAAGCAGCACATCAAAGTGGTCGCCCTGTACGCCGCCAGCATGGCGCAGCACTGCCGCCGGTTGTGGGATGGGTTTGCCAGTGGGCATGGGAAATGGCGGCGCGGGTTCGGTCACGCCGATATCATCCCACGAACCCCGTGGACGCCGTCCGCTGGGTGCACACGCTGCCAGGAGGGCACATGCCGCACATGAATTCAACGCACGGACGCACTTTCCCAATCGCACTTCTCATCGCCAATACCGTGGCGCTTCCGCTCCTTCTTGCGGGATGCAAGGCATCGGAGAACGCGGAGGCGCGTTCCAACGAAGCAAACGAGCGTCTTCGTTACGGTCAATACGCAGAGGCAGCAGCGGCTGTGGAGCCAGTTGTTCGTGATCAGCCCGGTGATTGGCGCGCGCAGTTTGCCTACGGTCGAGCAATGCTTGGCCAAGGCAAGCTTGAGGACGCGCGTCGTTCACTCGACCGCGCCTACCGACTTCAGCCTGCCAACGAAGAGATCGTCACGAGCCTTGCAGAATGCATGGCTCAGCAGAAGGATGTCAAGGACGCCTATCAGTTGTTGCGTGCGTTCGGCAAGGACTTCCGTTCATGGCGCGCTTACCTTGCTCTGAGCCATGTTGCAGAAGATTCGGGTGACCCAGACACCGCGTCTACAAGTGCCATGGATTCCATCAAGGTCAACGAGCCGCTTCCAGGGCAACGTCCTTCGATTGAGCCGTACATGCGCGCAGCGGACTTGGCATTCAAGTTTGGCAAGGAGGCAGACGGCGTTCGTCGCTTGCGTCAGGCCTACGGCATTCTTCCAACTGATCCGCGTATCACCGACGCGCTTGCTGCACACCAAGTTGCCATTGGCAAAGAGACAGCGCTTCCGCTTGGGCCGTAATCACGCCGCATTTCCTCGCATGATCCTCCGCCGCTCTGCATGACGCCCGATTCCACCAATCCCCGTGAACGGTGGCTGAACTGGCTCGGCACGCTTGGAGATCTCGCACGCTTGCGCACGCTTCGGCTACTTGAGCGCGAAGAACTTGGCGTTGGTGAGCTTGCGCGGGCGCTTCAGCTTCCGCAGAGTACGGTCAGCCGCCACTTGAAACCACTCTTTGAACAGGGTTGGGTCGACAAGCGAGCAGAGGGCACGCAGAGTCTCTATCGAATGATGCCAGCCGCGCTCGCCGCCGACATGCGTGACCTGTGGCGCATGAGTCGTGAGCATCTGGGAAGTGCGGCAGCGTTTGAAGAGGACGACGCGCGCCTAGCGGAAGTGATCGCTGCGCGTCGCGTGGATAGCCGAACATTCTTTGGTCGCATCGGTGGTGACTGGGATGAGTTGCGTCGCGAGTTGTTCGGCGATGCATTTGTCTTTGAGGCATTGCTCGGATTGCTTCCGCCGGATGCGGTGGCGGTTGACTTTGGTTGCGGCACTGGCGAAGCGGCCGAGCGTCTTGCGCCGGTGGTTGGTCGCGTCATTGCCATTGATCGTGAGCCAGCCATGCTTACAGCGGCGCGCAAGCGACTGAAGCGATTTGCGAATGTGGAATTTCGGCAAGGGGACTTGCTTGCGCCCCCGCTATCTGCAGGCGAAGCAGACATGGGCATCATCATGCTGGTCTTCCATCATGTGGACGATCCCGCCGCGATGTTGCGTGCCATTGCGCCCGGCTTTCGAATGGGTGGTGCGCTCTTGGTAGTCGATATGGCAAGCCATGATCGATCTGGGTACCAACAGACCATGGGGCATCGACATCTTGGATTTTCCGAGCAGGAATTGCAGGGTTTCGCGCGTGGCAGTGGTTTCACGCTACGCCGTCACACACGATTGCGCCCTGATACGAGCGGCAAGGGACCCGGTTTGTTTGCAGCGCTCTTCGTGCGCACATGAGTGTGTCAGTCAGTCGAACGGGGCACGGCGCGTGATCATTACTTGGAGCCTGCATCGATCCAGGTTGTCATGATTTTTGACTGCTTGTCCTTGTTCATGAGTCGGAACCGATTCGCATCGGCGCCCGTTGCAAACCCAATGATCTTTCCATCCCAAGTCACGGGCGCTGCCTGCGCGGTGAGTGTTTCGCCAGTGAGCGGGCAGACTGAATTGCGTATGCCCTTCTGCGGTAGCACCTGCGCTGCGCCCAATTTGTTTCGCTTGGCGCGCGGCAGCGCTGCAAACTGTGCCGCAGTGTCAGCAGAGATAAACCGAAGTTGCCACTGACCGTAGTAGCCAACATGACTGGATCCAACCACGGGTTCTTTCGTGATCGGGTCGAGGCACTCAGTCGCTGTCGTCATTGATGGGTTGTCCACCACATCAGCACTGTTTGCTGCAACGCTGCCATCGTTCGGGGGAGCGGTGTATGTATCCGCCGGCGGAGCACTCAGATTCGGTGAATTGGGGGTGATCGGTGGGTTGTCCACCACATCAGCGCTGTTTGCCGCAACGCTGCCGTCGCTCGGCGGGGCTTGGTACAGGTCGGC
>JBIKQN010000215.1:0-3968 GCA_044349615.1 Phycisphaerales bacterium | reverse complement strand
ACTTGCAACAGGAATCGCTGGGGTGGCGGGCGTGTCGACGACCGCGGACGCGGGGGCGGCAGTTGGCACGGCATGCTTGGCGCTGCCAGCAATCGGCAATGGATCGGCAGCGAGTGTTCGCGACTCATCGGGACGCCGCCAAGCGCCTGGTCCGCGGATACCTTCCAAGCCCAAGGTCTTTAGCCGAGCCATGGGACTGCCGATGGCAACAGCACCAGCAGTCTGCCCATTCATGAAGAGTTCCCAATCATTCGGAGCCTCATGCAAGTCGCCGGGCATGGGGCGATCCATTCCGTCGTAGAGCGGCTCGACGAGATTGGCGGTGACCATGATCACCAGTTCTGTCTGCGCTTGTTCATAGCGAACGCTGCGGAAGAGTGCCCCAAAGACAGGCATGTCTCCAAGCACGGGTATTCGCGCAACGGTGGCTTGCTCCAAACTACGCAACAGACCAGCAGTGGCAAATGATTGACCACTACTGAGTTCAACGGTGGTGCTTGAACGGCGTGTGACCAAACTTGGAATGGTGAACCCGTTCTGGTTCAGCGCGCCGATTTGACTGAGCTCACTGACTTCCGGTGCTACTTCAAGGCGAATTTTGCCATCGCCGAGGACTTCTGGTCGGAAGTTGAGACGGATGCCAAACTCTTTGTATTCGATAGTGATGGTGCTACCGCCGCCAACAACCGAGCCTTGCACGATTGGAATGGGGAACTCGCCGCCGACGAGGAACGTGGCGCTTTCACCGCTCACTGCGACGAGGTTTGGCTCTGCCAGCAATCGGATGTATCGGTTCTCGCTGAGAGCCTGCAAGTACACCTCAAGGTCTGCGCCAGTGACGCCAGCAAAGAGCGTGGTGGCGCTCGTCACTGGGTTGTTGCCGTACATAAATTGCGGATCGCCGACAGGTGCACCAGGTCTTGGCTGAATGTTCACAGGTTGGAACGGCGTGCCGCCCGGCGACTGCACTCCACCGAACACGCTGTTGCCGCCGATCAGTGCACCCGCAGCAAGTTCACGGAGGGCAGTGCGACTTGCCTCTGCAATGCGAACTTTGAGTTGCACTTGTTGAACGCCCGCGATCCGCGTCACATCCACCCAGCGAAGTCCGGTGGATGTCATAAAGTTTCGCACCTGCACGGCGGTGGCCACATTGGGCATTGAGCCGCGCAATGCAATTGTTCCACCGATGTCTTCGACTTTGAGATCGACACCAAAGAACTGTGCCAATCGGAGCTCAAGTCCGGCAGCATCAACACCGGAGGCAGAGTTTGACGCGCCTTGCGTGCTGCGTGATGGCAATGGTTCGCCCTGTGATGGCGCAGTCACATCAGCTGGCTGGATCTGGCGTCCCATGACGGTGTTTGCAGAAGCGGGCGTTGATCCTCCTTTGCCAGCAGCACTTTCGTCAGAGGAACGCAGAGTGATTCCGATCACGCCGCGTGTACTCGCAAGTTCCACTTGTGCAGCTTGGTCGGGTGTGACTGCAAGCGTGACACTTAAGCGACGTTGATCCTGCTTGCGATCGCTGGTAACGCGCGTGCCAACTGCTTCATCGTTAACGGCAAGCACGCGGCTTCCTTCAAGCACGGTGCGCGTGATGGTTTCCTTTTGGCTTGTGCCACGAATGGGTACTTCGAGCGTCGCCAAGACATCAACCATTGCGCCCGGGTAGAGAGCAACTCCCGGACCAGTGTCGCGCAGGGTGACAGTGATGGCTCGGTAGCCAGGCTCAAGCTGACTGGCAATTGCTTCACCTGATCCACGTGCAGCCAGATCATCCTCGCGGATGAGTTGACCCTTCTGAACCGCAGTCACGAGTGTTCGTCCCTCGGCTGCGCCGCCTGCCGAGTAGACGCGCTCTCCTGCGGAATCTGTAACACCACGGTCTGATTGCAAGTCTGCTGCGACTATGAGATGCCCAGCTGGCAATTCTCGAGTGGCGTATCCCATTGGCTGCGATGTGCGGCGAACGGTGGGGGTACTGCTGTCACTGAACTTGGAGGCAACTGCATAGACCAAGATCGCTGCCATGACTGACAACGCGACGCCGATGATGAGCAGTCTGTTCCTTGGCATTGAGGGCATATCCAGTGGCATGAGCGCGTTATCGGCTCAGGGTTTATATCGGCGTTTTTGGAGGAATGCCGCAAAAGTCGGGCGGGGAACAAAGGGTCTGGTGCCATGGAAATGCACCACCGGAGCGGCTTTAGTGACCAATAACTATTTTGAGGACTTAAACCCCGTCGCTTATGAGTCGGGCTCGCGCACCATCGATGCCCGACCTCGGAGGGTCTGCGGCAGGGGCATGAAACTACTCAATCCGAGGAGTTGGACATTGGAATAGTCAACTTGGACTTCCACAGTGATTGATGTTCCCGCATCGGCGGACGAGGGATCTGGAGGAGTAAGGCTAATGGTGGCACTTGGAATTCCAACCCCATTCAGCGAAGCGCGGATTGAATCTTCAATGCTGTCGGCGGTGGCACCAGAGAGCGCGGATTGGCGCGCGCCGAGCCTTGCGGCATGGTCTATCTGGATGCTGCGGAGGATCATCCATCCGTACTCGAATCCAGCGAAGATCACGAGGAGCAGAATGGGTAAAGCGACCGTTAGTTCGACGGTTTCGGCGCCGCGCCGACATGCGCGATGGCGGCGGATCATCGAAGTGCTCCGTAGTGTTCCCAATACCACCAAGCCACGATAGTTCCTGTGAGGATGGATGGCGCGTAGGGGATCCATCCCTTGGGGCGTGGCCGACGTATTGTATTTTCGCTTGTTTCTTCGGATTCCGCTGGTCCGATGAAATTGCCTCTTAGAGCCTGCTTCGTAACGAAATGAACCATGCCAAAGCTATGGAAGATAGTGAGTGGAACATCCTTCAGCCCTCCACGGCTAATGACAGCTGCCATGGCTTGGATAAATCCGGCAATGGTCACAGCTAATGTCAGGATGATTGAGGCATCGAATCCGAGCCATGCCCCGAGAGCCATCATGAGCTTCGCATCACCCGCTCCGCCACCAAACATGATGTACCCGATGATCATTGCAAATCCAGCTATACCGGCTCCCACGGCGGCCTGACCGAGCCCGGCAAGTCCACCATGAAGAACGGCATACAGGAGACCGCCCCCGAGGAGGGGCAGGGTGAGCCAGTTTGGAATCCGAGTGTGACGCAGGTCCGTCACCGATGCCACCACTCCGGCGGCAACCAGCAAAAGCCATGTCCATGCCGGGATACTTTCAGCCGGGATGGGGCTTGCGATTGCAAGGATGGTGGTGGTCATGCCAGATGTTTCGAAACGAATAGGTTGGAGTGGGCGGGAGTTAAACCTAGAATAACATTCAATATCGCTTCTCCACAGTACATCGTCCAAGTTATGCCCAGTTGGCACCGATATCTTTGTTCCTCGCGACAACAGCGCCGAGGCGTGTCCACAATTTATATTGTGGTGGTGTTTCCGGTGGTTCTCATGCTTGCTTGGTTGGGGCTTGAAATTGGCGTCGTGGTCCGCTCTGCCAACGGAGCCAAGAACGCTGCTGACGCCATCGCCTTGGCGGCGGCGGCTCGGCATGCTGACGGTCCTGATGTTGTCCGCGCGGATGCGATGGCTGCAGCAGCGGCCAATCGTGGTCCGAAGGGTCCCGTTATTGTGGAGATTGCTGAAGGACCCGCAGGAGGTGGAGATGTTGAGTTTGGCGATTGGGACCAAGATGCCCGTGCATTTTCAAGCAACGTGAACGGTGGGCCGGCAGCACGAGTGACGGTTCGGTTTGCTGCTGGTCATCCAAACGGTGCTCCATCGCTCATCTTCTCGGGATTCTTCAAGGCGTCGCCAGTGTCCGTGGAGCGGACCAGCATTGCCATATACAACCCGCCTCGTCACATCACGTCTTTACTGTCCATGGCTGATTCTGGATCAGGGATTGATATGGAAGGTTCCGCTCGGCTCTCTGCGCGTGGCGGA
>JBIKQN010000213.1:0-3976 GCA_044349615.1 Phycisphaerales bacterium | reverse complement strand
CCATGAAACTCTGCGCAGCCAATGCGCGCAATTGTTTCACGTCAAGGCCCATCTTGAGATCCAGCCAATCGTCACGAATGGCGCTCATGCAGCTTGGCTCGCAGCCGACGACGGCGACGGCGTGTTCGCGTTCCATCACTTGCATCAAACCCTCTGCCGTGGCGCGACACGTGCGCGATGCTTCGGCAAGCATGCCGGTGGAAATGAGCGAACGGCCGCAACAGCCGAGCGTTGGTAGCACGACGCGGTATCCGAATGCTTCAAGCAATTCGATCGCCGCGTGACCGATGCGCGGCTCGTTGTACATGGTGAAGCAGTCAGGGAATAGCACCACCGCGGGCGCACCAGGCGCCGCCTTGCTACCGCGACGCGCGTACCAACGGTCAAGACCCTCGGCGTACAACGGCATGGAACGGCGCGTGTCGATACCAAGCACCCAGTTCTGCACAGTGCGCACAAACGGAATGCGATTGGCAAGATTGGCAAGCGGCCACAGGCGTGAAAGCAAACGGTTTGTTCCGCGCACCCGCCCAAACGCGCGCGCACGGAACGGAACGCGACCGGCAGCGGCGTAGCCCTGCGCGGTGTATTCGGCTTTCAACTTGGCAATGTCTACGTTTGATGGACACTCGCTCTTGCACGCTTTGCAGCTCAGGCAGAGGGAAAGTGTGTCTTGCACGTCTGGTTGGTTCCAGTCGGCGTGGGCGTGAGATGCGCCGTTCGCGTTGTGCGCGCCGCTAGCGCCATGCCCGCCGCCTGCTGCGTTCACCCCCAACTGACCGGTGATCGCCAGCCGCAAGTGATTTCCTCGTCCACGCGTTGAATGTCGTTCATCAAGCGTTGCCTGATACGACGGACACATAGTGACCGTGCCCTGCAATCGTCGGCATAGCCCTGCTCCGTTACACATTTCAACCGCGTGACCAAATCCATCTTCCTTCTCATAGGTGAAGAAGGTGTTCTTTGCCTCGGGATGCACGGGCACGCCGTTGGGTGCCAGACGCAAATCTTCAATGGGCATGGCGCGGCGCGTGACATCAATCTTGATGCCAGGGTTCATAATGCCCGCCGGATCCCAAATTGCTTTCACTGCGGCAAGCGCGTTGCAGATCGTCTCACCAAAGTATCGCAGTTGTAACGCGGTGCGCGATCGTCCCGAGCCGTGTTCGCCGCTCAAGGCGCCTCCGTAGCGCACCACCAAGTCGGTCACTTCTTCGCCGATCTTCAGTACGCGTTCACGATCGCCTACATCGGTGAGCGCAAGCATGGGACGAATGTGCAAGCAACCAACGCTGGCATGCGCGTAGAAACTGGCGTGCGTGCCGTGCCCCGCAAGAATCGCCTTAAATTCCTTGATAAATCCGGGCAGCTTGGCAGGGTCCACCGCGGTGTCCTCTACAAATCCAAGCGGCCGGCGCAATCCCTTCACTCCGTGCAACAGCGGCTCGCCGGCCTTGCGCAAACGCCATGCTTCAGCCATGCGCTTCGCGTCCGTGTACTGCTCCATCGGCTGACTCGGAAGCCGCTCGCGTAGTGCGCTCAACTTGGCCTCTACCTCTGCAAGCGACTGCCCGAAATACTCCACGTACATCACCGCGCCGAGCGCAACGCCTTCTGGGCGCGGCATCAATTCCACATACTTGGCGTACTCGCGGTTGCCGCGGGCAATGTCAATGATGACATCGTCAATCATCTCGACCGCCGCAGGACCGGTAGCCAGCATGGCATCGAGCGCTGCAAGCGACGCATCCACGGACTCGAAGCCCATGATGGCAAGACCCTTGGCCTTGGGAGTCGGCACCAACTTCACTTCTGCACCAAGAATAGTGCAAAGCGTTCCCTCGGAGCCACACACCAGGTGGGCCAAGTTCACGCGGTCAAAGGTGCCAGGCGTTGATTGCTCAAGGCCGTCCAAGAACATGTCAAAGTTGTAACCATCAACGTGACGAAGAATGCGCGGGAAACGCGCGCGGATTTCATCACGAATCGGCCAAAGCACTGATCGCATGGCCTCTGCAATGCGCCGCTGCGCAGGATCACGGTCGCACGCGCCCTCTTGCAAGCGATGCACGGTGCCATCAGCAAGGACCACGTCAAGTGCGTGAAGATTCTCAACCGTCCGACCGTAGATGATGCTGTGCGCGCCAGCTGAATTGTTGCCAATGGCGCCACCCACCGCGTTATGGCTGCTTGTTGCCGGGTCCGGCGCAAACATCAGCCCAAGCGGCGCAAGATCAGCGTTGAACTTGTCAAGCACCACACCCGGCTCCACCCAGGCGCGGCAACGCTCCTGATCGATGGCGAGCACACCGCGACAATGCGCGCCCTGCGCACCACTGCACCACGCGAATGGCTTCGTCAACAGTACGAACAACAACAGCACACAACGGATCAATCTGGAACGGACTCGCATCCGTGGAATAGAGCATTCGCCCCGCGCGGTCAGCACGAACATCCGCGCAGCCAACCTGCGCAAGCCCTGCAACAATGCGGGCCCGCGCTGCGTCGGCTGCGCGAACGGCGTCTAGTTGCGGAAGGGAAATCACTTGATGGTGGTTGGAGCGGCTGCGCCTGCGTTGCTCGCACCGAGCGCCTTGTTTACATCGGCGGTCAGCTTGGCAACCATCTCAGGATCAAAGCCCATATGTGAACTCACCAACATGCCATCCGGTCCGATGATGATGCATGCAGGAATGCCTTGGAAGCCGTACTGGGTGATGAGCTTCGCCTCTGGATCCATGGCAACATTCATGGTGAACGCCTGCTTGGTCCAGAATTCCGAAACCTTCTTAGTGAGCTCTTCGCCCTTCTGCTGCTCCCAGACATTGACTGCGTAGATGGCAACCTTGTCGTTCGCCTTCATGGAATCCGCAAACTTCTGCAGAAGCGGCAATCCCTTGCGACATGGCCCACACCAGGTTGCCCAGAAATCAATCACCACAACTTTGCCTTTCAGCGTCGCAAGATCAAGCGTCTTGCCATCAAGCATGGTGAGGACGCCGAGCGGCGCAGCCTGACCTTCCTGCACGGAAGCTCCAGGCCGTGGCTCATCAGCGGGCGGCGCGAACAGGTCTTCCAACTTGGCAACACTCGTTCGCTTACCAGCATCAAACGTGATCGGCGCCTTCAGGGCTTCCGTTGACGGAGCGCACTTCACTGTGAAACCAATACGAACATTTTCCGGAAGTCCTTCCGGAGTCATCAGCATGTTGAAGTTGGTGATCAGGTTGGTCTTTGGATCAAAGGACACCACACCATCAGCAGACGCGCCGCCAACAAGCATTTCCTGCTTGCCGTCGCGCTCGCGGAATCCCTTCACTGCTACTCCGCCCTTCGCACCCATGGCGAATGCGTCGGTGAGCTTGGAACCAGCGACTGGCTGACGCATGGCCAACGCGGGCGCTGGCAGCGAAAATCCAGGAAGCATTGCAATAAGGGTGGCGTTGGCACTGCCCTCAATCTTCTTGGAGAGGTACTTGTCCGATGGCTGATCTGGAACAAAGTAGACCGTGCCGCCCGCTGAAACGATCTGCAGGCTGCCCATCTTCACGAACATGTCATCGCCAGCGCCGAAAGACATGTCAATCGTTTCGTTCTGCTCGCCGTCTGGCATCGAGATGGTGAGCTCTGTGTGATCGGTGAGATTCTTGGCAGCCTGATAGGCCTTCTGCGAAGCTTCAAGCGCGGCAGTTCCGCGTTCGATAGCAGACGCAGACTTATCTGCGTCGGCCCAACCCGCGGACGGCAAGGGCATTGCCTTGGGAGCCATGGATGGCATGCCAGTGATCGGATCCACTTGACCAGCCACGCGCGTCGGCGCGGGAACATCGCCCTGCGCCCATGCACCAGTGCACATGGAAGCGGTCAGAATGAGAGCAGTGCCGAAGAGACCAGTAATGGGCGAAGTGCGCATGGAGTTTCCTAAGGAATGAACTGCCGAACGGTCACGCCCGATCGGCTCAGTCGGAATCAAAGT
>JBIKQN010000212.1:0-4003 GCA_044349615.1 Phycisphaerales bacterium | reverse complement strand
GAGCGCAATGCCGGCCTGCGCAGCGTCGAGCAATATGCGCTGTCGCGGGTCATCAGAGGCCAAGCGCTTCATCGCCTCAAAGATCGGAGGGTGGTAGCTGACCACTGCGTCCACTCCCAAGGCGAGCGCTTCTTCCATGACGGCCGCGGTCCAGTCCACCGCCACCAAGACGCGACCACAGGGTGCGGCGCGGTCGCCAAGCAACAGGCCGACGTTGTCCCAACTTTCCGCTAGCCGAGCGGGTGCAATAGCCTCCATGGCAGCTGCAAGCGCCCCCACCGATGACGGCTTCCCTGCGGGCGGTCTCCCGGATCGGCGGGTTCGTCCAACAGGAGCGATCGGGCGGGGTCGGCGGGGTGATTGGCGTGCCATAGTGTGCAAGACTAGCGTTCATTCGTCCGGAAACCCCTTGACGGGGGGCTGAGAACATCGCACTCTTACATGTGTTGTGAACATGCACCGCATGGATGCGGTCGCGGACGCCCGGCAACCTCGCCGGGGAAGCACCCCCTGGGGTTCCACTGAGGACTCCAACATCTCAAGGATTGCGCGTTGACCACTCACACCCCTTCCGACGCGTCTGAAGCCCGAAGCACCACCCAATCTGCCGCACGCAACGCGGTGGGAACAAAAAAGTATTTCGTACTCGATACGAATGTGCTGCTGCACAATCCGCAAGCGATCTTCAAGTTTGAGGAACATGAGGTTGTCATCCCGCTGACCGTGATCGAAGAGCTGGACACCTTCAAGAAGAACAACGACGAGACGGGGCGCAATGCACGCCAAGTGGTTCGTGGACTAGACAAGTTGCGAAGCATTGGCCATCTGTTCGAAGGCGTTGTTTGGAATGAGCAAGGCGGCATCATCCGAGTGGCGCGCGTCGAGCCGATGGATGAAGAGCGATCGCTCGAACTCAACAAGAATGACAATCTGATCTTGAGCGTTGCCGCGAAACTGAATCGCCAAGGGCTGCGCACCATCTTCATCACAAAGGACATCAATGCGCGTGTGAAATGCGACGCGCTTGGTATTGACACCGAAGACTTTGAGGCAGACCGCGTGGATGCTGACTGGCTCCACTCCGGATATTGCACCATGCAAGTAAACAAGGATGTGATTGATTCGCTCTATCAAGAGCGGCAATTGCCGCGCACTATGCTCGATGTCACTCCCGGCCGCACACCGGATGGACAGATCATGAAGTCGGACGACTTAGTGCCGAATCAGTTTGTGATCTTGGTTGACGAAGCTGATCCAGGACATACCGGGCTAGCGCGAGTACTTGGCAATACTGGTCATCTGATTCCAGTCACCGGACCCCGCAAGCCGGTGTATGGAATCATGGCGCGCAATGTGCAGCAAACAATGGCGCTTGATTTGCTGCTTGATGATGATGTCAAGTTGGTCACACTGATTGGACCAGCGGGTACCGGCAAGACCCTGATGGCCATCGCCACCGGTATGCAGAAAGTCTTCAAGGAAGAGCGCTTGGACAAACTGTTGGTTGCACGCCCCATCATGCCGCTCGGTCGTGACATTGGTTACCTACCCGGCGACAAGGATGAGAAACTCTCCATGTGGATGCAGCCGATCTTCGATAACGTCGGCTACCTGCTCTCAACGCGTTCTGCGGGGCAAGGCGAAGCCGATAGCAAGAGTGCCGAACAGCGCTTGGATCAGTTGATGGCTACCGGCAAGATTGTCATGGAGCCACTCACATACATCCGTGGACGCTCTATCCCACATCAGTTCATGATCATTGACGAGGCGCAGAATCTCAGTCCGCACGAGATCAAGACCATTGTCAGCCGCGTTGGCGATGGAACCAAGATTGTGCTGTGCGGGGATATTGGCCAGATTGACAACCCGTATCTCGACGCCGCCTCGAACGGCTTGGCCCATGCGATTGAGCGCCTAAAGGGCCAGACGATCGCCGGACACGTCACGCTCAGTAAGACCGAGCGCAGCGAACTTGCCAGCCTCGCAGCCGAGGTTCTGTAGGCGGCGGCAGGGATATTGTCGAACGGCATGGTGGGGGGCTACAATCCTCCACCATGCTCGACCTCCGATCATCAAATCCAGTTCTCGCCGATACTCAACTCGCAGCTGATTCGCACTCACGACCAGTGACGCAACTGGCCACAGTGGCTGGTGTTGCCCAGAAGACCACCATTGCCGTTTCGCTGGCAGTGGTGGGTGGCATCGGCGGCGGCATCCTGGTTCGTACAGTGGGCCAAGGCGCCATCTGGGGTGTCTTCATTGGCGCATTGGTTGCCAGCCTGGTCTGCTTCTTCGCGCTGTGGCGCAAGCCTGAGCGCGCCTACTGGGCCGCACCGCTCTACAGCGTGACCCAAGGAGCAATGCTCGGCGTCATGGCTCTCCTGCTTGACTCAGTCTTGGCATCGCGCGGCATCACTGCCTTTGGTGGCCTCGGGCTTCAAGCCTTTGTAATCACGCTATCCATCACGGCCGCCATGCTGATCGTGTATCGGGCGGGTCTCATCCGCGCTAACGGACGATTCGTTGCAGTGCTTTCCACGCTCACCATCGGTATTGGAATCATGTACCTGGCTCAGTTTGTGCTCGGCTTCTTCAACGTGGAGATCCCTGGCCTCTCACTGCAAAGTGCATCCCAGGGCGGGAGCATGGCCTGGGTTGGCCTTGGCATCAACGCCGTGATCTTGCTGATCGCGTCGCTTTGGCTGATTGTTGATTTCCAGCAGGTGGAAACTGCAGTGGCAAGCCGCGTCGGCAAGGAGTACGAGTGGTACTTCGCCTACGCGCTCATGGTGACGCTCGTTTGGATCTACCTCGAAGCCCTGAAACTGGCTTTCCGTGCAGCCATGATGGCGAACGACCGCAAGTAAATCGACTCAACCAAGCGCATCCCACGCGAGCATTGCTGCGCCAAGGACTCCTGCATCGTCCTTGAGCTTGGTCATGCGCACGCTGATCTTGGGCGCAAGTGCTGACGGGAAGACATGGCGCCGAACCGAGTCCTCGACGCGGTCGGCATAGGGCTTTCCGAGTGCTTCGGTGATACCACCACCAAGGACAACCGTGCGCATGGAGGCCATAGTGATCCAGTTGGCAATGCCAATTCCCAAGAGTTCTGCGGACGAATCCACAACATCTCGAACGAGCGCATCGTTGGCGTTGTAGCACTCCGCAATGCTGCTGCTACCGATGGGGCCAGTCTTGCCGTCCGCTTCATGGCGCGCCAGCAACTTGTGAAAGAGGGAATCGGGATTCAATCCAGCAAGCGTGCGCAGCGAACGCACAATGCCAGTCCGGCTGCAGAATTCCTCAACCTTTCGGCTTCCAGGTTGACCGTTGCTGTACATGATCACATGGCCGAACTCGCCAGCGGTGAAGAGATCACCGCGCCAGATCTTCCCACCCATCACAATCCCTGCACCAACGCCTGTTCCAATCCAAACGGCAAGCAATGATTCACAACCTTCACCAGCACCGACGGTTGCTTCACCCCAGGCGGCAACATTTGCATCATTGTCGACAGTCACCGGAATCCCAAGGCGCTTGCGCAAGATCTCCCCAAGTGGAACATTCTTCCATCCAAGGTTCCCAGCGGTGATGACAACGCCGCGCTCACTGTCAACAGGTCCAGGGGCACCGATCCCCACGGTACGTATGTCCGCGAGTTTCACATTTGCGGCCTCGCATGCGGCTTCCATTGCCATCAACAATCGGTCAATGACTACATCGCGACCCTCCTGAGCCTTGGTCTTCTTTTTGGATCGCGCTACCACCCTGCCTCGGCGATCAACCACGCCCACGCTCATGTTGGTTCCGCCAAGATCAATGCCGATTGCCAGTTCGCTCTTTGCCATGTGTGCGCCAAGATAGCGCGGCTTCGTACACTCATCCGCCATGCCAGACCACCCCAACTCAAAGACTGCCACAATCACCACGGCGCAAGCCAATCATGTGGCAAAGCTCGCTCGTCTGGAGATAGCCCCAGAGCGGATTGAGGAGTACCGAA
>JBIKQN010000211.1:0-4012 GCA_044349615.1 Phycisphaerales bacterium | reverse complement strand
GTGGGAGTTCAGCCCGGCTGGCACGCTTGAGCCTGGAGTATCACCTGCGGACATGATCCTGCGAGAACTCCATGAAGAGACTGGCTGGACCGCCAGTGCGCCGCCAGTGGCGCGCGCACTGATCTTTGACCCAGTGGTGCGCAGTTGGGAAGTGATCTACGTGATCGATGTGCTTCCTCCATCAGTCCCCATAGAGACTTGGGAATGCACGGAGTTGCGCACTGTTGAACCGGGGGAATGGCCAGCACCATTGACTCCAGTTGCACTGCAGATGTTGCCAGTTGTGGAGGCGGAACGCCGTGCACGCGCGCAGTAGTCGTGGATCAAGTGACGCACCGATGAGCGGCCCGCGTATTGCGGCCGCCGATGTTGTCTTGCAGAGCGAGCGCGATGCCGTGATCCTAAAACCTGTGGGGCTGTCAAGCGAGGCGCCTAGCACTGGCGGCAAGGGACCAGCCACCCTGGTGGTGCAAGCGCGTGCGCTGCTTGGATGGCCAGAGGCGCAATTGCCGCATCGGCTTGATCGTCCAACGCGAGGATTCGTGGTGGTTGCGCGCGACAGCGCCGCCGTCGCCGCGCACAATGAGTCCATACGAGCTGGCCTTTGGACCAAGCATTACCTAGCACGGATTTCTCCGACGCACGCTGGAAGTCGTGCGGGGAAGGGCGCCATCGTGCATGCCGATGCTGCGGCAGATGCCCATGCACTGGTAGGCAGCCACCGCATGTATCTGCGCCGCGAAGGTACGGTGGCGCGCATTGTGCGCTCAGGTGGAGATCCTGCCACACTCGTCATTGAAGCGGTTGCGCCCGCGCCGGGCCATCCCGGTGAATGGCACGCGCTGATTCGATTGGTCACTGGTCGATTTCATCAAATTCGTGCCATGCTCAGTGCGCTCGGATTCCCGCTCGTTGGAGATCAGGAATACGGGGGTGCGCACGGTCAGGCCCATCAAAGTGGCATGTACCTCGATCATGCGTCGCTTTGGTTTCCATCGATTGTTGATAGTTCCATGCAGCGCGCGTGGCTACCTAATGATCCACGCCGTGAAGCCGTGGATAGTTCTCTCACGGCAGCTCTTGAAAGTGCACGCGCGATCGATGGCGAGCGTTAGCGGCTCACCCAGCGAACATGGCCGAGTCGGTTCGTCACAAACTGACTCGCAGCTCGGCGCGTGGCTCGCGCATTCTCTGCATTCTTCTGTGCGCCCAGTTCGCCAATGAGCGTTGCTGGGCTCAGTAAATCAACGAAGCCCGGAGTCTTGTCCACCAGCGAAACGCTGGCGCCAGTGATTTCCAGTCCGATGAATTCGTCAGCTTCCTTGCCGCCATCAATCCACGCAAAGCCCCCGCCGATGTAGACGCCAACTTCACCGTTTGACACCACTACAAATCGGATGGATAGATTCGTGGAACTTGGCTCCACTGGGGTTCGCCCGGCCCTGGGGCGCCACAACACCTCAATGTGCAGGAACCTGCCATTCTTTGCAGTGCCCATAGCCAACTCTTCATACGGGATGTCGCTGAAGACCACGGTGGTTTGTGCTGGCTCAATGGCATAGGTGCCATTTTCAAATGTAGAAGTAAGCCGGACTGCGGTATCACCGGAGCCAGCAATTTCCACAACACCACCTGGGGTAATTGAACAGCCAGTGCTTAGAAAGAGACAGGCAGCTGCGATCATCCTTGCCGCGTGCAGACTCATCGCACATCCCGCGAGAGATCACCTTCCGTGGACGCCGGGCGCTGCCGAACTGCGCGTGCCGCTGGCGAATCGATGCCGAGCACAGCGAACGGATCACGCTCAGCGATGGCCCGAAGCGCGATGCGCGGAATCGCAGGCAATTGCGTGCCGTGTGCAAAGGCATTGACGGAATACAGATTCTCGATTGCCTTGGCTGGCAAGTCGTATGGGAAGCCGCTTCCGAAGAAGAGCTTCTCCAACACGCCCAAACTCTGCGCAGTCAGGAGCGCGTTGTAGAGCTGCCATGGGCGGCCCGCAACGCCACTAATTTCCGCATAGACATTCTGATGCTTCATGAGCATGGCCAAGCACTCATCAATCCACGGCCAGCCAAGTTCGCCAATCACAATCCGAAGTTTCGGATGCGAACGCGCCACTTCATCGAAGCCCGCTGGGCGGTCAAACTCCAGCGAACCACTCGAGACCAGCGGTCCGGGTCGACTGATGAACAGCGGAAGCCCCAATGCTTCAATCCGGCCATAGAGACGCATGGCCTCGGAATGGGTTGGATGAAATCCCTGCGCGCTTGGCGAGATTGAGACACCCACAAGACCGAGCTCTACCGCGCGCTCAAGTTGGGCAGCGGCGTCGCCAGCCATCGGGTCAATGCCGGCTACGCCAGCAAGGCGACCAGGATTTGAACGAACCACCTCGGCAACGAACTCGTTCGGGATGCCAGCATCAAGGAGTTTGGAGCGAAATCCGTGCACCAAGGCGGCGGCCACTGGCTCAATCGCACGTTCAAGAGCGGCGGCAGTTGACTCAAGGCGGGTGCCGCGCAGAGCCGTAAAGCGGCGGAGCGCCTCGGCAGTTTCGCGGCCAAGTTGTTCAGGTGAATTAAAGACTCGGGTAGAGCAGTCAACGATCATTTGGAACGACTCACTTTCTCGGCTTCCTGCCGCGGCGGCGCCCATCCGTGGTCGCGCGACTCTGACATGCACATCACAGTGTAACGAGCTTTACAGTGTCTTTCGGTCGAACGGCCCTGTGGAGGACACAGATCCCCATGGTTAATTGCAGCCCGGTCCAGTCCTGAAAGCCAGTTTCTTGGAGTTTTTCTGCAAACGCTCGCGGCTGCAGGAATGTGCTGACTGAACGCGGTAGGTAGTGATAGGCACCGGATCCGTCGCGCGCCACGAGTGACGCCGTCCAAGGCATGATCCGCTTGGTGTACAGGTTGCTGCCCCAACGAATAATGGGATTGGCAGGGTCTGCAAACTCCAGAACCACGAGCCGACCGCCTGGTCGCAACACGCGGAAGAATTCGGCGAGCGCCACTGCTGGCATGGCAACATTGCGGATGCCAAACGCAATGGACACCACATCAAAGGATTCGCTCGGGAATGCCAACTGCATGGCGTCGCCTTGGCAATACTTCACTGATGTTCGGACAGGTGCAGAACTTGGCTTCGGAGTGCCGAGCGCCGCGCCGCGCTGTGCGCTGTCGTTCTTCAGTCCCTTGTCGCGCGCAATGGCGAGCATTTCCGGGGTGAAATCCACGCCGATGACCTCGGCTGCACCTGCGTCTGCAAATGCCTCGGCAAGGTCTCCTGTGCCGCAGGCCACATCTAGGACGCGCGAGGTGGCATCAATGCCTGCAACTCGAACGGCCTCGCGGCGCCAGCGCTGATCCTGGAAGAATGAGTGCAAACGGTTGTTCAGGTCGTAACTGCTTGCGATGGCAGCAAACATTCCTTGCACCTTGCGCGCCTTCTCGGCGTCAGCATGCGGGCTATCGCGCAGTGCGTCTTGGGTCCAGATGGGTCCGTTGTCGACCATAGAGGAGTGATGGTAGGCGGTTAATGGACGCGGAAAGTGCCCTGAGTTGATCGATAACGCTTAATAAGTGCGCGATAACAAAGGAAATTCACCTGCCGTGGCGGCTTCGGCATTCATCGCCCGATGCCACTCTCACGCCGATACCAAACGCGGCGCACCACTCGCAAGGAACACCGAACTATGCATCTCGAATCCACCATCGAACAGCTCTTCCAGCACCTTGTCTCCGGCGACCGTCGTCGCGCCCACGCATTCGTTGCCACGCTCACGGCGCAGAACATTCCAGCCGAGCGCCTTGCGAATGACATCTACTGGCCGATCCACGAGATGCTGGTCAAGCTCTTCAAGAAGGACCAACTCTCCCGCATTAGTTACAACTATGCAACGCGTGCTCTGCGGCAGATCGCCCACCAGGGTTCCTCCACCTACACGCGCGTTGAGCGCTCTGCTGGGCGAATCCTCATGTTCTGCGGTCCAACAGAGGGCGAA
>JBIKQN010000009.1:0-12792 GCA_044349615.1 Phycisphaerales bacterium | reverse complement strand
CGATCCTTCTTCCGATGCACGTGTCGAAGCAGCCGAGCGTTCCGAAGCCGTGATGTCGCTCGTTCGGGCATTTGCGTTGTATCGCCGCGGCGAAGGGACTCGCGCCAAGGATGCGCTGGCTAGTGGCGGTGCTGCGGCACTTCTTGATCGACACCCTGAAATTCTGAAGGGCGGCAGCGCTCGTTTCCGCGCTGACTGTGATGCCATGCGGACAAGCGGGGCGCCAGCGATGGCGCAGTCGCAAGTAGAAGGTCTTCATTCGCTCGCAGCTGGTTCGATTGCCGGTGCGCCGCGATCTTGGAGCGAGGCACTCGCACGCATTGGTCCTACGCCATTGCCAGAAGTAGATCTCAACGATCCGCGCGCGCTGTTCGGAGTTGATCCAACTGAATGCATTTGGCGCAATGGGGCATGGACTCGCTAGCCGCGTCTGCCTTGAGCCCGCTCACAGGGTCCTCAGGTCTTCTTTAGTGCCTGCTCAAGGTCTGCCAGCAAGTCATCGGTATGTTCGATGCCCACACTCAGACGCACCAGCGAATCGCTGATTCCCAACACCTTGCGTTGCTCAGTTGGCACGCTCGCGTGGGTCATGATTGCTGGGTGTTCGATCAGGCTTTCAACTCCACCAAGGCTTTCGGCCAGTGCGAAGATGTTCACGTTCTCTAGGAACCGCCGACTTTCGGCAATGCCTCCCTTCAGGAAGATCGTGATCATTCCGCCGCCTGCTGCAGCACCGTCGAGGCGCATCTGTCGAGACGCCAGTGCATGCTGCGGATGGCTTGCTAGTCCTGGGTAGACCACGCGCTCGACCTTGGGGTGAGCTTCAAGCCATGTAGCAATCCGTGCAGCACTTGAGCAGTGCTGGCGCATGCGCACGGCCAGAGTCTTGATTCCGCGCAATGTCAAATAGGCGTCGAATGGTCCCATGACGCTGCCGATGGCATTCTGCATGAAGCGCAACTTCTCGGCCAGCGCTTGGTCGCCGACAACCAGCGCGCCTCCAACCGTGTCACTGTGACCGCCGAGGTACTTGGTGGTGGAGTGCATCACCATGTCAATGCCCAACTCCAATGGTCGCTGTAGCAGTGGGGTGGCAAACGTGTTGTCACAAACGGTGATGGCGCCGCATGCCTTGCCAATCTTCGCAACGGCTGCCAAGTCCACCAATTTCAAGGTGGGATTTGTTGGCGTTTCCACCCAAATCATCTTTGGCTTGTGTGCCTTCACTGCTGCCTCAAGCTTGGCAATGTCGGTCATGTCAATGAATTCAACCTTGAGACCCTGACTTCGCTTGCGCACCTTGTTCAGCAAGCGATTGGTGCCGCCATACACATCGTCCATGCACACAATCGAATCGCCGCAATCGAGCAATTCAAGAGCAGTGCTGATGGCTGCTAGTCCACTTGCAAAGCAGAACCCACCATTGGTGCGGTCTTCTTCTTCGGTGAGCTTGGAGCCCTCAATATTGGCAATCAGTCGCTCAGCGGCAAAGCGCGTGGCATTATGGCTGCGGCTGTATTCGTAACCCTTGTGAACGCCCGGGCTTTCCTGGATGAACGTGCTGCTCGTGAAGATCGGTGGCATCACCGCACCGGTTCCGGGCTCGGGTGACTGGCCGCCATGAATGACGCGTGAATCAAGATGAAGGTTGCCGTGTGCCATATGTTTGTATTTTCGAGTGAGGTATCTGCTCAGAGAAGTTGCTTGCGCAGGTAATTGATAAGGTCAATCTTGGTGATGATTCCGTAGAACGCTGTGTCGTCAGCAACGATCGCAACGCGGTCTGCGCGGAAGATCGGAATCAGATCGCTGACCTTTGCGGATGGGCGCAGCATTTCAAGGCGACGCGTCATGTAGTCAGAAACGGGCTTCGTACCAGCACCCTTGGGATCATCAAGCAGAGCCATCAAGACATCGCTCTCATCAATGATTCCTTCAACGCGTCCGCTTTCGTCAATCACCACCATTTGGCTTACGTTGTAGAGGCGCATCCGCTTGATTGCCTGCTGCATCGGGATGCTTGGCGTCAGCGTGTAGTCCTCACGGTCAAGGTGGCGACGTGCAATCATGTCACGCAGGTCGCCAGTCTTGGGACGATTGATGAAGCCATTGTCAATCATCCAGAAATCATTGAACATCTTGCTCAGGTACTTGGCACCCGAATCACAGATGAAAGTGACAACATTCTTCGGTTCTTTCTGTTCGCGGCAGTAGCGCAGCGCGGCGCACAGCAGGGTGCCAACGCTTGATCCCGCCAGAATGCCTTCCTTGCGCAACAGTTCACGTGCAGTGTGGAAAGCATCACCATCGGAGACAGTGAATGCCTTGGTGATGAGTTTCAAATCACAGATTGACGGCACAAAGTCCTCGCCAATGCCTTCAACGAGCCAGCTTCCGGGCTCTACATGCTTTCCTTCGTTCACAAGCGGCGCCAGAATCGACCCCACCGGATCAGCCAGAATCATCTGTACATTCGGGTTCTTGGTGCGCAGGTAATGACCAACGCCACTGAGCGTTCCCCCTGAACCAACGCCCACCACCACAGCGTCCACCTTGCCTTCAAGCTGGTCCCAGATTTCGGGCCCAGTGGTGTGCTGGTGCGCGGCGGCGTTTGCATCGTTAGAAAACTGATTGATGTAGAAGGTATTCGGGCGTGATGCTGCAAGCCGCGCGGCAACATCTTGGTAGTACTCAGGATGTCCCTTGGCCACGTCGCTGCGCGTCATGATCACTTCGGCGCCCATGGCGCGCAGATGGCTGATCTTCTCATCGCTCATCTTGTCGGGCACCACCACGCTCAGGGTGTAACCCTTCTGGGCCGCAACGAGGGCAAGTGCCAATCCGGTGTTACCGGCGGTGGCTTCCACGATGTGCCCACCGGGCTTCAATCGTCCGTCCTGTTCTGCAGCGGCAACCATGGAAACGGCAATGCGGTCCTTGATGGAATTGCCGGGGTTCAATGACTCCATCTTGACGAACAGTCGGCATGGGCCGGTGTCAAGATGCTTGAGTTCGAGCATCGGCGTGTTGCCGATCATTTCGAGGACATTGCCGAAGACGGGAGCGCGCTGCTGCATGGCGGCAGTCTACGGGGGCGCCGACCATTGTTCCGGCGGGGTAGAACACGCTCATGCGATGGGAGCCTCCTGCTGATCCGCGTGACCTAGTCGTCGAGGAATACCTCGGTGTGCTGGAGTTGCGTGGGCCAACAGATCGCCCCGGCACAGGGGCGCGGGTTGATCTTGGTGCCATTGCTGCCAAAGGATTCCGTCGATTGCCATTGGTACGGTCGATGGGCGAACGGGTACGCACGGTTGCCGATGCCACCGCGGGTCTCCTTGGCGATGCTTGGCTGTTGGCTCTCGCGGGATTCGAGGTCACTGCCTTTGAGCGCTCGCCGATGATTGCTCGCCTTGTACACGATGGTCTTGCACGTGCTGCGTGCGATGCTCGCGTGGATCAGGCGGCGTTGGTGCGGCTCCACTTTGTAGAGGGCGATGCCGCCGCACTCCTTGGCGAGCGATCGTTTGATGCCGTGTTGGTCGACCCTATGTTTCCACCGAAAGTAAAGGCTAGCGCGCTTGCTCGCAAGGACATTCGATTGCTTCGAGCTGCGGTTGGCAATGACCTTGATGCTGCACAACTTCTTCAGGCCGCTCGTTGTGCGGCACGTATGCGCGTCGCAGTGAAACGCGCCGATGATGCCCCGGATATCGCAGGTGCTCCCGCGCCGGATGTTCGATTTGAGGGCAAGACGGCACGATTTGATGTCTACCTAAGCCACGAGGTTTCATGATGAGTTCACCTTGGTTCCATGCATCGCAACTCCCGCCCGCAGGCATGATTCTTTCGCTTGACCGCGATGAAGCAAAGCATGCTGTTGGTGTTCGTAGGCTGAATGCGGGGGATGCGGTGACGATCTTTGATGGCATGGGCGGTATTGCGCATGCAGTGCTTACTGGCGAGCGCAGTAGTGTTGGCGGAGTGCTCGCGCGCGTTGATCGAGTGGAGCGTGTCTCTCGTATGGGCACTGATGTCCTTGTTGGAGTTGCACCACCGAAGGGCGATCGATTCTCCACCTTGCTTGACATGCTTGGCCAGCTTGGCGTCACTGGCATTGTGCCGCTTGTGACCGATCACGGAGTGGTGGATGCGGCCGCGATCAATCGCACGCGCGCTGAGCGAATTCTGCTTGAGGCGTGCAAGCAGAGTCGGAGTACATGGCTGCCATCAATCGCACCGGCTATGCCCGCTGTGCAGTTCGTACGCCTTGCAGCGGCGAGTGGTCGAGCAGTCTTGATTGCAGATCAAGGCGGTGTGGCGACTGCAACCTGTACTGCGGAGCGTGTGGCGATCGCCATCGGCCCTGAGGGCGGATTTAGTTCAGCAGAGTTGGAAGCAGCATGCGCTGCGGGTGCGATCCGTGTGGATCTTGGCTCGAGCATTCTCCGTGTGGAGACTGCTGCGGTTGCCATGGCAGCGGCATTTCGCGCGCGGCCGACCGGGTAAATGGAGCGCACCGGTCTCGAACCGGTAACCTCCGCCTTGCAAAGGCGGCGCTCTTCCAATTGAGCTAGCGCCCCGGGGGGAGCGAAGAGTATACGGCGTAAACGCACCGACGGCCCGCTCGATGAAAAGTTCGGGGCGGGCCGTCGGCATGCTGCTTCAGAAACTGTGAAATACTCAGTGAATCACGGCGTAGCGCCGGGTGCAGGGGCAAAGCCTTCCGGGCACGGGGCAGCCTCGGGGGCAGCCTCCGGGCTTGAGGTTGGTGCTGCGGGAACCACTGTCGCCGGAACGAATTTGCCAGCATCGCCAATGGGGCGAGTGGATTCGGTCTTTGTCACCTGCGGAGTCTCGCGCTGGGTGAGGAGATCAATGGAGAGCGGGGTGATCACGGTCAGGCGCAGAGCGGGGTCATACTGCTTGCCACCCTTCACGCCAACAAGTGTTCCGATCATCGGTGCCATCGCAATGTCAGCGTTTGGCTCGACATAGGCAATGGTTGCACCCGTGGTCGGATCACAGATCCGGTACATCTCTGGGAGGCGCTCGCCGTCGTACACGGCACTGGCGTTGAGAACGCCAATCGCAGTGAAGTCAGAACGACGCTGAATGTTCAGGACAAGATCAGCGATGTCCTTCTTCTTGGTATCGAGGCCTGTGCGGGTGCGCTGGAGTTCCTGCATCTGAGTCTGGGTTTCAATCAAGAGTGAGAGCTGCTTGACGCGCGCTCCTGCAACGCCTTTGACTCCGTTTGCTGCATCACGTGCAGCAGCAAGTTCGTCGTACTTGGGAAGCAATGCTTCAAACTCAGCACTTGCATCTGGCTGACTGCGCACGGCCTTGAACTGAGCTTCAAGATCATCAAGCGTGGAACGGCGTGACACAAACTTTGGCTTTGTGGTGCGCGTTGTGGTTGTGACTGTTTCCACGGTGACGGATTCGGTGTTTGGAGTCTGCACCGATGCATTCACTGGCTGCTCGCCAAGAAGTGGGGGAATCACTGGGGAACTGCCGAAATCCGCGGCGACTGTCGTTGGTGCGGGTGCTCCAGCATCAGGCGCGTTGGTTGGAACTTCGTTGCTCAGTGTTGCGTTCGTGGCAGGAACATCAGTGTTCGCGGTGCCAGTAGCGGGCGCATCGGTAACAACAGCCGTTGTGACAACAACTGGAACTGTGTTCGTGACAGCAGTTGATTCAGCAGCGTTCGCCTTGCGAATGAACTGCATGTTGATCCATGCTTCCGAGGTGGCAGGCACCTTGACTTTGTAGACCGACTCCTTTTCGCCAGCGGCGGTGCCGAGGACGCTGAGCGTTGTGCCAGCTTCCGCGCTACCGATCTGCTTCCAACTCTTGTCTGGTGAACTGCCCGCTTCTACATTGGGGGCGCGCACTTCGGTACGGGCACTCACTGTGGCGGTGGTTCCGTCTGCCGACAGTGTCACGCGTCGATCGGCTGGAACAAACGCGAAGACATCACCAAAGGCGCTGCCTTCCGTTTGTACGCGTGCCCATCCGTATTCCTCCTTGAGGACTCGGACGAGGTCTCCTTGCTTCAGTTTCCCGAAGGCATAGGCGCTCTGTGCACTCGGTCCAGAACGGACATTGACAGCCGATCCGGTGACGACCGCCCAATAGGCGGCTCCATCCGGCGACGTAGTCACTGCCGTCGTCCCGGACTGCGGGGCGGCGAAAAGCGAAGGCGAGAGGGTAAGCAGGGTCGCCGAAGCTAGCATCTTGCCAGCGGCGCCCCGCATCCGTGCGGGTGTGCATCCTTGCAGCATGCATCTAGGATAACGATGCGCACTACACTTCGCTAGATGCTTTCGCCTCGCACCCGCGCGATTTTCACATTCGTTCATGCCCTGCGCGGGCGGTCTGTCATGGCAGCAATCGTCTTGGGGGGATCCGTGCTCGGGTTGCCGTTTGCCACGGGCTGCAAGAACGCGCTCCGCCAAGACGCCGACGCTGAACTGCAACGAAGCCTAGACGCCACCATTGCTCGGGAGGCCGGCTCGGCTTTGAGCACCGGCTCTGGCTTTGAGGCAACCGCGGAGTCCAGCCCAGTCTTTGAAAGTCTGAAGGGTCGCCGTTCGCAGCTCGATGCCATGGGGCCGCAGGCTGCAAACGCCGGAGTGGGCCTGAATGTTGGACCCGATTTAGATGGCAAGGCTCCCCGCGAGGTCATCCTGACGCTCCAGCAGGCGATTTCTTCATGCGTGCAGAACAACCTTGGCGTTCAGCAGGCTCGTCTTGAGGAAGCCATGAGCCAAGCGGAGATCATTAAGGCCGAGGCGGTCTTCGACACCGTACTGTTTGCCAAGGGTGGCTACCAGCGTTCCAACATCCCCCAGCCAACGCTCGACCTTGGTGGCGGTGGATCCGGGTTCCTGCTGAACCCGGCGGCTGACAAGCGAATCGCAACCCTCGAGTCTGGATTTGAACAGCGCTTTGCCACCGGCGGCAATCTTGCTGTCTCCACCAAGATGCAGCGCCAAGAGTTTGGTGAACCTGACACCAACGACTCAGTTTCCCCGAATCCTTCCTACCTTAACTCAGTGAATTTGACCCTCAGCCAGCCATTGCTGCGAAATTTCGGTACCGACGTCAACCTTGCAAACCTGCGCGTCTCCCGGAACCAAGATCGCCGCGCCCTGCAGGGACTGCGTCGCTCTCTCATGGATACGGTGGCGCGGACTGAGGCGCTCTATTGGGAGGTCTATGTGGCCCGGGCTCGGCTTGTGAGTGCGCGGTGGTTGCTCTCGGTTGGTGAGGACGTTCGAACACTTCTCGAGCGCCGACGCGAGTACGACACATCGCTCGCTCAGTATGCGGATGCCGTGTCTAAAGTAGAGGACCGTCGTGCATCGGTCATCCGTGCCGAGCGCGATCTGCAACGCTCGGTGAACGAGTTGAAGCGCGCCATGAACGATCCGCGCCTTCCTGTTGGTGGCAGCGAGACCATTGTGGTGGTCGATGTCCCAGTCGATCAGCCCATCCGCTACAGCGTTGCCGATGCCATGACCACCACGCTTGCTCAGAACCCCGGAGTAGCCATAGCACTGCTCTCTATCGATGATGCGTCAATCGGTATTGATGTGGCAGACAACGGTCGACTGCCGCAACTTGACCTTGAAACGAGTGGCGCCGTCTATGGGCTTGCCAGTGGATTTGGGGATTCATGGCAGCAGCTCGGCGACAACGACTGGTTGGATTGGGCTGTTGGCGCCACCTTCCGGCAGCCAATTGGAAATCGATCGGCGGAAGCCGAGTACCGCCAAGCACGCCTCGCGCGTTCGCGTTCCGTGATCATCTACAAGACAGCCGTGCAGTCAGCAGTACTTGATGTGCGCAATGCTTTGCAAGACGCATTTGCTGCATATCGATTGATTGCGCAGACTCGTGCGCAGCGTTTGGCGGCGGCGGAGAACATGCGTGCACTCGCTCTTGACGAGCAGAACATTGCACAGTTAACACCTGAATTTCTGGCTCTCAAGTTCTTCCGCCAGGACGGCTTGTCGGTGACACAGGTTTCCGAAGCCATTGCACTGGCTGACTACAACGTGGCAATTGCAAATCTCTACGCTGTCATGGGGACGGCCCTTGAGCGAAATCGGATCGAACTATCCCTTGTAGATGTGGTGCCTTCCAACTGACTGATGCGATTGCGCTGCTATTCACATGCCCATCATTCTTGAACCAACTGATCTTTCTATCCAACGCGCCGCCGAAGCGATGCGTGCTGGTCGTGCGGTTGCATTCCCAACAGAGACGGTCTATGGGCTTGGTGCACTGACCCTTGATCCGCGCGGAATCGCAGAGGTCTATCGCATGAAATGGCGACCCTCCAACAATCCGCTCATTGCACATGTGTTGGATGCGAGAGGCGCGAAAGCAATTGTTGACGGTTGGGATCCGCGTTGCGATGAGCTGACATCTCGGCTGTGGCCAGGACCCTTGACGCTGGTGTTGCCGCGTCGCTCGTCTGTTCCGGGCGAGGCAGCGGGTGGGCGGCCGAGCATTGCCGTGCGTTCGCCAAGCCATCCGGTGGCGCGACGACTGCTTGAAGAACTTGGCGGAGAATCGGTAAGCGCCCCCAGTGCGAATCGATCGGGCCATGTCAGTCCGACGTTGGCGAGCCACGTGACGGAAGACTTCGCAAGCGAGCCTGACTTGATGATTCTGAACGGTGGTCGCAGTGAGTTCGGACTTGAGAGCACGGTCCTTGACTTAACCACTGCGCGGCCAACGCTTCTGCGACCTGGCACCGTGACGCTTGAATCGCTTCGGGAGATATTGGGTGATGTGGATGCGCCGGAACTATTAGAGCAGGGGGCTAGTCCTGGTACTGCGCCTCGTCACTACGCGCCGCGCACCCCGGCGGTATTGATTCCTATCAACGGGATTCGTGCTGCACTTGCACGCGAGCCGCGGCCATGTGCGGTGTTGTGCTTTGACCCATCGCATGTTCCAAGCCCACACACGGGCATCACCATGCCACGCGATGCCCGGCTGTATGCAAGCACCTTGTACGACGCGCTGCGTTCTGCTGATTCGCTTGGTTGCGCGCGCGTTCTGATTGAGATGCCGCCATCTGCAGACGGTCTTTGGCGCGCAGTCGTCGACCGCCTCCGCCGCGCCACCGCCTGAATCAGCCCATCGGAATCTTCACGCCAAGCCGAGCCGCACAATCCTGTGCAAGTTCGTAGCCGGCATCCGCATGGCGGAACACGCCCATCATTGGATCATTCGTAAGAACACGCTCAAGCCGACGCGCGGCCTCCGGCGTGCCGTCTGCCACGATGACCTGTCCGGCGTGCTGACTGAAGCCGATGCCCACGCCACCGCCGTGGTGGAAACTGGTCCAGCTTGCACCACTCGCGATGTTCACTGCAAAGTTCAGGATCGCCCAGTCGCTCACGGCATCAGTGCCATCCTTCATCGCCTCGGTTTCCCGATTCGGACTTGCAACACTTCCGCAGTCAAGATGGTCGCGACCAATCACGATCGGTGCCTTCACCTTGCCGCTTGCCACCAATTCGTTGAACTTCATGCCCGCCCGATGGCGCTCGCCAAGACCAAGCCAACAGATGCGCGCGGGTAACCCCTGGAAGGCAACACGCTTCTGCGCCATGCGGATCCAGCGATGCAGTCCCTCGTCGTTTGGGAACAACTCAAGCACGGCTTCATCAGTGACGCGAATATCTTCGGGATCTCCCGAAAGCACCACCCATCGGAACGGCCCGCGACCAGTGCAGAACTGCGGACGGATGTATGCAGGCACAAACCCCGGGAATGCAAACGCATCGGTGTATCCATGATCAAAGGCACGCTGGCGAATGTTGTTGCCGTAGTCGAACACCTTGGAACCAGCGCGCATGAACTGCACCATCAGGCGCACATGCGTTTCCATGCCAGCCATCGAAAGTTCTTGGTACTTGGCGGGGTCTGCGGTTCGCAGCAGATCAGCAGCCTCGCGCGTCATTCCGGCTGGGTAATAGCCCTCAAGTGGATCATGCGCACTGGTCTGATCAGTCAGCGTTTCTGGGACAATGTCACGCTCCGCAAGCCGCTGCAGTAAATCAATCGCATTCGCCAAGACACCAACAGAGACGCCCTCGCCATTGTTTCGTAACTGCACGGCACGGTCGATCGCCGTGTCAATGTCGTCATACAACTCGTCGAGGTATCGATCATGCTTGCGCTTCTCAAGGCGCTCAATGCACACATCGGCAACCAACGCGGTTCCATCACACATAGTGATTGCTAATGGTTGCGCGCCGCCCATTCCGCCACATCCGGCGGTCACGTTCAGCGTTCCTTTGAGCGTGCCACCAAAGTGCTGTCGGGCACATTCAGCAAACGTCTCGTAGGTGCCCTGGAGAATCCCTTGAGTACCAATGTAAATCCAACTGCCAGCAGTCATCTGCCCAAACATCATCAGACCACGCGCGCACAATTCATCGAAGTGTTCCTGAGTTGCCCAGTGTGGCACCAGATTCGAATTGGCGATCATCACCCGTGGCGCATCGGCATGAGTGCGAACAATCCCAACGGGCTTGCCACTTTGCACCAGCAGCGTCTCGTCTGCTTCCAGGTTCTTCAGGCTTGCAATGATGGCATCGAAGCATTCCCAGTTGCGTGCCGCTTGCCCGCGACCACCGTACACCACCAGATCCTGTGGCCGCTCAGCCACCTCCGGATCCAAGTTGTTCATCAACATGCGCATCGCGGCCTCTGCCGCCCAGGTCTTGCAGGTGCGTTGGTTTCCGCGCGGCGCGCGAACGACTCGATGAGCGACAGTTGTCATTGCGGGGCAATTGTAGGCACGAATGCCAAACTTCTGGCTCCTGCATCCGGCCTTGCCGGCAAATTCATTTCTGCACAAATGCCCGCGACTTGACAAGCCGCGCCACCGCAAGAATGTCAGGCGCCGGCGATCGGTCGCCTTCAAGGCGCGGTACATGCCGACGCACTTCAGCATGCAGCGCTTCAACGCCTGCGCCCGACCGCAACGGTCGCTGATATTCCAGCCCTTCGCACATCACAAGCAGCTCGATCGCGATCACATCCGTGGCAAGCCGTACCGCCGCGCGTAGATGGTTGGCACTAGTAGCACCCATGGAGTTGTAGTCCTCAATGCCCGCACTCGTCACCACATTGTGAGCACTGGCTGGATGGGCAAGGACCTGCAGTTCATTGCAGCAAGCAGCTGCCGTGTACTGCGCAATCATGTAGCCGCTATTTACACCTGGATTGCTACTGAGGTACGGTCGTACCGGATTCTGCGGATCATTCGCCGCCAGGATCCAGAATGTGCGGCGTTCGGAAATCCCCGCCACCGCCACGAGTGCCAGCTTTGCAGCATCAAGCGCAAGCGCCAATGGCATTCCATGAAAGTTTCCGCCGGAGAGGATGTCTGCCCGACCAGCTTCCGTTGTGCTAGCGAACACCAATGGATTGTCGGTGACGCCGCCGAGTTCGCGCTCAATGACACCGCGGGACCACAGCATGGAATCGAGTGCTGCGCCCAAGACTTGTGGGCTGCATCGGAACGAATACGGGTCTTGGACGCGCGGGTCATTCTCCTCATGTGCAGGCAAAATAGTGCTTCCATGCAGTTGATCAAGCACGGCAGCAGCAACTGCCTGTTGCCCGGGCTGGTTGCGCGCGGCGTGAATGCGCGGATCAAGGAACGAATCCGTGGCGCGACATGCATCAATCGAAAGCGCCGTTGCACGCATCGCAGATTGTAAGAGCGCCTCGATGTCATGCATGGCAAGCGCTCCTATTGAACACATGTAATGCGTGCCATTGATGAGCGCCAATCCTTCCTTGGCAGCAAGCGACAGCGGTCGGAGATTGACAGCACCGAGTGCATCGCGACCAGACATTCGCTGACCGCCAAGAATCGCCTCGCCTTCGCCAAGGAACACGAGTGCTAGGTGTGAGAGCGGTGCAAGATCACCTGATGCGCCCACGGAACCTCGACTTGGCACAACCGGGTGAACGCCCGCGTTCAACATGCTCACCATGAGTTCCACCAACTCCGGCCGCACCGCACTGCGCGCCCTGCACAGGCTTGCTGCCAGGATCAGCATCATGCCACGCACTACCTCTTCGTCCGCAGCGTCGCCGACACCAGCGGCATGACTGCGCACGAGATTCGCTTGTAAGTCGTCAAGATCTTTGTCCGCCACGCGAACGCGCGAGAGCGAGCCGAACCCGGTGTTGATTCCATACAGTGCCTCGCCCTCGGCCATCCGCCGTTCAAGCGCTGCTCGTGCGCCTGCCATCGCGGTGCGGGCGCTTGGGCTGATTCGTACCGCTCGGCGGTTGCGAGCCACCTCGGCCACCTGGTGGATAGTGAGGGGTGAGCCATCAAGGATCACTGGATCTTGGTCGTTTGGACGGTCGGGGGAGGCGCTTGGCATCAGGTGCAAAGATACGCAGGGCTTGCGTCCGCCGCGCGCGGCGGGTACGACTGTCGCCATGCAGAACCCGTTCGCGCGCTATTCGGTCCTCATTCTTGGCATTGCAGCGTGCATTCTTGTCATGTTGCCGGTCCTGCCGTTTCTAGCAAGCGCCCGGGGCGTGGCTGGTCCAACCGCCACCGATGCGGTGCATCCTGCGATCGCGGCACTCGCCATGGCTTTGGGCGCCGCCGCGTGTTGTGCGATTGCCTGTGTTGTTGGCAGACTGATCAATGCCGCCGTTGGGATCTTTGTCCTTGGCTGCGGGCTAGCAGTGATTTCCGGACGATCAGGAACCATTCTGGACGCCGCCTTC
>JBIKQN010000210.1:0-4025 GCA_044349615.1 Phycisphaerales bacterium | reverse complement strand
CAACGCACGCAGCACGGCGTTGCGCCACAACAGTCCGTTCCAGCGCACGGGGCCAAGCCCTTGACGCGCCCGCAGTTCCTCTAACAATCGTTCGGCGCGTGCCCGGTCCTTGTCGAGGTAGCCAAGAAGCAATTCTTCCTCACGCTTCAGCGCGGCAGCGTCTGGAGCAATACCCCGTGAGCGTGCTCGCTGCGCAAGTTGTTCGTCAAGCAACACCTCTTGCAGCGCCGCGCTTCCAGCGAGTTCAGCAAGCACTGGCCGCAGTCGATCCCATGTGATGGTGCTGTCCTTCCAGATGGCTGCGATGCCGGCGGCGCCGTCCACGCTCTTCACAGGTGGCGGTCCCGGTGGTGTTTGTCCTGTTGTGGGCGGGGCGTTCTGTGTGCCGCTCTGCGCTGATGCGTTCTCAGGTGTGCAGATTGGGTGAACTAGGAGAAGGATGGCGGCGATCGTCGCGCTGTTCATTCATGCAGTCTACGAGTGCCCGATTCGGCGAGCGGCACCTTGTAGACGGTTCCGCCGGAGGTTGTTCGCTGGACAGGGCTCATGAGCGCCGCCACGGCACGCACGCGGTCTGGTGTGAGGATGGGGTCAAGCCAACCTGACGCTTTCCATCGTGCAAGCATGGATTCGCCGATTGCAAGATGCGTGAGATGCTCGTCGGTGCCGAGTGCGCGTACTGCAGCTACCGGGTCATTGGGATGTGCACGCAGAACGCGCACGAGCGGTCCGCCGTCCCAGACCGTTCCGGTGATCGGTGCGGTGTGGCACCAGAACACATCAGCATCGCCCTCGCTGCCGAGAACCGATCCGGGTGGCAGTTGCCAGTTGGCGATCCATGCCAGTGGCATGGCTTCGCCGAGTGCAGCTGATTCCTGGGCAGCTGCTGCGGTCCCTGGGCCAAGATCGATTGCCTCCGCGCCGATGGCTGCACAGAGTTCCACATGGCGCTCAGTGCGCGCATCAATCCGGATGAGAAGTGCGGGCTGCAGGCACCAGGCGGTGAGCAGCAATACCCCCACACCACCGATGATTCGGCGCGAGTGGTGGGCGAAGACCGGTGCCGCTGCCACCGCCACTGCCACGGTGAGCGGCACCGCGCAGGGAAGCAGAAAGCGTGACTTCATATGGGTGGCAAACATCCAGAATGCAAGTTGCGCCACAAGCATTGCTCCAAGCGCTATCCCTTGGCGCCGCATGCGAATCAGCAGCACCACAATCGCCGCGCTGCCAATCCAGAACGCGATGCTCCACTGCGGAAGCCATGGCTCGTTGATCGGTGCAGTGTCGAATCCATACAGGAATGCAGCATCGCGGAGTGCGCTGAAGCGCGTACTGATACTGGTACCCGGCGCAGCTGCGTGACCTGCGGCGAAGCGTGTCATCTGTTCGGCGTCCCACCAGCCGTTGCCGTCCGCGCCTGCAAGGAATGGAACCGCAAACGGGAATGTCCATGATCCGGTAGCCGCATGGTTTCGCAAGAGCCACGGAGCAAGGACGAGGAGCGCAGTGAGTGCGGTCACCATGGCACTCACGGTTACGAACAGCAGGGGACTGGTCGTTCGCTGTGCGCTGGTAGTCACTGTTGGGGTTTCGCTCAACGAAATTCCAGTGCTTGGTTCATGTGTCGACCGCATTGTGAGCAGTGCCCAACATGCAAACGGCACCACAACCATGCCAGTAGCAACCAACTTGGCACCAACGGCCGCACCAAGCAGAAGGCCAAGTGCGATGCCCGTGCGGCATGGTCCGGAGTGGTCGCGCGCCGTCCAGACCAGCATGGCTGCTGCCAGCATGAGAAGCACAGCCATTTCGTTGTAAGCCAAGCTGCCAGTGACAATGACCCATGGAATCCCGAGGAATCCGCACCATCCGATAGCGCGTGTCCATGAGCGCCTGCGCTGGGTGCCGCTAGCGATCGTCTCGGCGGTGGTTGCCACCATCCACGCAGCACAGACCGCCAGCAAGGCGTGCAACATCTGTGGCGCGAGTGCAGCCGTGTGTGCTGGGTTGGCATTCGAAGGCACGAGTGAGAACAGTTGCAGGTACGCGCCCTCTACGAAACTCGGGAATGCGGAATACACATTGTGACGAAGGGGCTGCAGCGCACCTGCGGCGAGCCACTCCTTGGGCAGCTCAAGGTGGTAGGCGAGCGCGTCGTAACCGCCAAACTCGGTGCTCCATGCGAGGCCTGGTGGCAATGCTGTGACCACCGCCAATGCCGCCAAGGCTGGAAGCGCGCACCAGAGCAGCGGATCGACCGCCAGTCGACGCACACGGACGAGGCTGCCAACGAATGACCATGACAATCCGGTAAGCACCCAGCCGATCATCATGCCAACCCACCACATGGCGCGGGACCAGGTGTGTGTAGGTAGCAGCCCATAGGTAGCAAGCAGGTTGATGAGCACGAGCGCAAACGCAATGCCTAATCCAAGCGCAAGCGGGATTCTGCGAGGGTCATTGGCTGCCAACCGCGGAAACAGCATGCGCCGGAGGACGCGTCCGTACCCAGCCGCGGCCGCAATCCAAAGAAGCGGCACCAGCCCACTGGCGGCAAACCACGCACTCGCCGGGAAGGCGCTACCAGCAAGCACCGTGCTGCCAACAAGCACCGCGCTGCCAACAACCAAGCTGCCAAGCACCAGCGCAGCACCTTGTGCTCGGCGGTCACCAAGGGCAGCGGTCAGGGGGGCAGGGGCGGTCATGCGGACATCTTCTCAGATCGCTCATGGTCCGGCAGCCCGGTGACCGATATCTCAGCAGCACAACGGCGGACAGAAGTTCGCCCGCGGATTGCACCGCATCACCCCAGGAACGGAGTTCCACATGAAGGTTCGAACGACACGCTTTGGAGAAGTTGAGATTGACGCAAGCCGCCTGCTTGTCTTCCCGCACGGTCTGCTTGGGTTTGCCCGATTCCGCACATTTGCGCTCTTGCAGCCCGATGACCGCGGCGTCTTCTACTGGCTTCAGTCGATCGAGGACCCGGAACTTGCCTTCGTGGTGACTGATCCAACCGCATGGGCAACCGGTTACAGCGTGCCGATTCGTGCGGGTGAGCTCACGGAACTTGGTCTTGAGCGCGCCGAAGATGCCACCATCTTTGCCATTGTGAACCGCCGCGATGGCGCTATCACGGCAAACCTTCAGGGGCCGATCGTCGTCAATGCGGCATCGCGTACCGGTATCCAACTGGTGCTCAGTGACCGAACTTGGAGTACCCGACATGAACTAGTGCGCCTGCCTGGAACGGCGGTCGCTCAGAGCGCTTGAAGCCGCGCGCATTTGTGCTTCACACACTACGGATCGTCGACGGATCGTCGGTTCCGATTGAAAGCCACGGAAGGCCCCTATGCTTGTTCTCTCAAGACACTGTGAAGAAGCCATCATGATCGGTGACGATGTTGAGATCGTCATTGTTGATATTCGTGGCGACAAGGTTCGTTTGGGCGTAAACGCCCCGGCTCGCGTTGCCGTTCATCGCAAAGAAATCTACGAGTCCATCCGCGAAGAGAACGCTCAGGCTGCGTCATTGCGCGGCGTGCTTGGTTCGCTTCCAGGTGCGCCTTCCATGGCTCACCAACGAGCGGCTGCCATTGCAAGCATTGCCGCGGCGCGCATCAGTGCTTGAGTAGAGCTTCTAGAAACACAGCTGCTGGCAGCGCTCTGGCGCACGCCAGCGGCAAGGGGCGGAGTGATGGGAAAAGGAACAACGCCCCGCGTGAAGCGGGGCGTTGTCATTGGTACTTGCATTGTGCTGGCGGATGCTTGTGAGCAGCCCGCCAACTCAGGAATCACAGACTCAGGCGGCCTTGACCGTCTTGGCGTGATGCTGAACGGAGCAGTGTGTCCGCGCCGTTGTGACCAGTGTGTCAAACGTTGCTGGATCGTGGATAGCGATTTCGCTGAGCATCTTGCGATTCAACAGGCAGCCCGCGCGGGACAGGCCGTTGATCAGCAGGCTGTACTTGAAGCCGCGCATCCGGCACGCTGCAGTGATGCGCGTGATCCAGAGTTGGCGA
>JBIKQN010000209.1:0-4035 GCA_044349615.1 Phycisphaerales bacterium | reverse complement strand
ATACGCATCAATCAACGCGCATCAGTATGGGATCTTTCCCGTACTGCTGCCCCATTCTTTGAATGCCTGCATGGCTTCATCGCGCATCAGTTGCGTCATGGGAATAGTGCGCGCGGCTGGCTCCTTGGCAAACTCGCGGTAGATGAAGTCATCGTCAAAGTTGATCGCTGCGGCATCCACCTTGGTGTTTGCAAAGTAGATCCGTTCGAGGCGCGCCCAGTAGATAGCTGCCAAGCACATGGGGCACGGCTCGCAGCTGGTGTAGATCACGGCGCCGGAGAGCTCAAAGTTTCTGATGTGCGCGCACGCCGCGCGAATCGCCTCTACCTCTGCATGCGCAGTTGGGTCATTGCGAGCGGTCACCTGGTTGGCACCCTCGCCGATCACCACGCCGCCCTGCACAATCACTGCGCCGAACGGGCCACCCGTGCCCTTGGCAACATTGGTGCGCGAGAGTTCAATCGCCCGTCTCATGTACTGCTGGTGCTGAACCTGTTCCATTGCTGATACAGATCGGCTGAACGGCAGTTAACTCAGTACGAAACTGCCGCGGTCCCTTGTACGCTGCCGACCACTGGAAAAACAATGATGAATTCCATCGAAACCCTCACAGTGTTGCTCTTGGTGACTCCCGCTTTGGCCATGCCAAATGAGGCGCGCCAAGTAAGTACGCCCACCGCGCCAGTCCATTCCTCAGCCACGCCTGCCATCGTCACCGCGCTTCTTGGCCGGGCAAACAGTCCCGAACCAGATGCCGCACGAATGCGACGCGCACTTGCGATCGCCGGGCTGACTGAACTTGTACCCAGTGATGCCATCACAGCGGCAGCCACCGAGGCAAAGGACGCTTATCAACGGTGGCGCGCCGAAACCGATGCTGCAGCCACAGACGAGTGCAGTGCTGGCGTGACTGCCGAGCCGGGCATGCGCGTACCACGCCGCCTGATCAAGTTCATCACTCAGCGGCGTTTGGATGGATTCCGATTCGAGCGCGAGGCACTTGATCTCTTACTTCAACAACTACCGAGTGGTCATGACGCCGAAGCAGCGATTGCACGCAGTGCACTCCAAGCGCGCCAAGCAGAGTCGATTTCCAAGAGCGCAACGCTGAATGGCATTGCTGACCTTGGCCGCATAGATCTCTTGGAATGGGCCGTGAATGACGCGGCAAGCACTGGCGGTTCTGCAGACCAACTGCGTGCGTCGCTCGCCAACTATGAGCAAGAACGCACCCGATTGCTGCTTGCGGCCGCTTTGGCTGCCTTGGAATCTGATGCGCGCAGCCAGCGCATTGCAACCATGGTCAAAGATTGGGATGACCGCCGCCAAGCATCCTCGGCAAATACGCAGCGTCCGGTCAACCAAAGTGCCACCACTGGCTTCGCCATGGCGAGAGTAGCTATTGCACTGCAAACTGCGCCGCTCGCTGCTGCGTCTGCACGCATGGCGCGGTTTCAGCAAAAGACTGCGGAACAGCTCGTTCCTTTGCTTTCGCCCCAGTCAGCGTGGAGCATGTACGCCACTCTTATCTCTTCCAGTCGACACGACCTATTGGCAAAGCAGATCGCGACGATTGCGCGAACCGCCGAAAACTTGCCGCCCGACCAGCGCGATACTGCGCGCACCCTCATTCGCGAATACTGCACAACTGATCGCCCTGCCATGCAAGCGACAGTATCGCAATTAGTAGAAGCGATTGAAGCACAAGTACAGCCCGTCCGCTCGACGCTGCAGAGTGATTCATTGACTGATACGGAGTTAGACACCATCGATGCGCTGCTCGCATCATCGCCTGCAGTCGGTGCCTCGTACGGGATGACGAGCGTGATGGACAGCCGCGGACGTTCACTCAAAGATCTTGAACGCGCCGTGCGAGCGCTCGCGAGCCCGTGAACGTTCGAATCACTGCCCTCATTGCTGCATCATTCGTGGCGCTTCTTTCAGCCTGCAGCGGAAGTTCAACACCACCACCGCAAGCACCCGCCGCACCGGAAGGCATGGTTTGGATTCCCGGGGGCGAGTTCAGCATGGGAAGCACGGATCCACTGGCGCGGCCGGATGAACAGCCGGTACACCGGATACGCGTGCATGGATTTTGGGCAGACGCCACGGAGGTGACCAATGCGCAATTTGCTGCCTTTGTTGCTGCTACGGGCTACAAGACGGTCGCAGAACGACCTGTCGATTGGGAGGAACTGAAGAAGCAAGTACCCGAGGGAACGCCAAAGCCCGCTGACGAACTCCTGCTGCCTGGATCGCTCGTGTTTCAACCGCCCAGCACGTCTGTGGACACCCGCGATGTTGCGCAGTGGTGGAAATGGACGCGGGGAGCGGACTGGAAACATCCGGATGGCCCCGGTAGCTCTCTTGATGGTCGTGACACGCTTCCAGTGGTTCAGGTGTGCTACGAAGATGCGGTGGCGTACTGCGCGTGGGCCAAGAAGCGACTGCCCACCGAAGCCGAGTGGGAGTTTGCCGCACGCGGCGGGCGCGAACAGGCGATCAATCCATGGGGCAACGAACCAGTGGATGCGACGCGTGCCAACACATGGCAAGGCCACTTTCCTGATCGAAATACTGGCGAAGATCGCTTCGTTGGGCTCGCTCCTGTGCGGAGTTTCCCGCCGAATGGATACGGCCTGTATGACACTGCAGGCAATGTTTGGGAGTGGTGCAGTGACCTCTATCGTCCAGACACTTACATGCTGCATGTTGCGGCTGCTGGGCCAAACGGCGTGACCGTCGATCCCAAAGGACCAGAAACAAGCCTTGATCCGCGTAATCCCAGTGAGCCAGTGAGCCGGGTCCACCGCGGTGGATCATTCCTTTGCAACGACAGTTACTGCGCTAGTTACCGCTGTGCGGCACGGATGGCGTGCTCGCCTGACACTGGAATGTCACATGTTGGATTTCGATGCGTTCGTGATGCGGTCCGTCCTCCAGGCTGAATGTGCCCTTCAGACGGACCGCACCAATGTCGAAACGCTCAGTTAGCACGGACCCCACACAGCGAGCAGCGTTCCCAGGTCGGCACCATCAGTGATGCCGTCACCGTTGTAGTCAAACGCGGACGGTTGACCCCACTGTGACAAGAGCAACCCAAGGTCAGCTCCGTCAACCACGCCATTGCCATCGCCATCACCTGTGCATTCTGGCGGGGCGCCCGGCGCGCTGCCCATAGCGATGACACTGGTGGGCAACAAACCTGGAATGGCGAAACTAGCGGTGCAACCCACTTCGACAGATGCTCCTGGAAGAATCACTTCGTTGTAATCAGCGTTGGTCACTACATAGTGATTGCCCACAGTGCTCTGTAGCACCCCGTTCCAGACGCTTCCAACAGTGGCGGTCCAATCAAACTCCAACTTCCATCCGCGGATGGTGTAATTGGATGAATTGGTAATGCGGAATGCTCCTTGTCCGCCGCCCGTCCACTGGTTGGTGAATGAGAAGGTGACGGCAGCCGGAATAACAGGCGGTGCATTGGTGCCGCCGTAGTCCACGCCACCGTAATCAAGATCACTGGTGGAGAAGAACACCTCGTTGTTTGGATCGATTCGCTGCCATGTGACGTACAGGACATGTCGACCTACACGCGCGGGGAGTTCAAGTGTCATGTAGTAACTCATGCCCGCACCAGATGTCCCGCAGTAGCAGTCGGTGCTGTTTTTTCCGCACGAACCCGCCAGCGTTGCCGTTTCACCACCGGCCACCGGCACAAGATCCGCCCAACGAAGCGGCTGTCTTGGGTCATAGCCATCGCGCGTGATGTACGCCTTAAAGAAACTCGGATCGTGAGGCGTAGTGGTGAAGAATCGACATACACGCGGACCCGCCACGGTCGGAGTGGCGAACCAATCCGTGCGTGCGAGGTTCAGTCCGGCGTATTTATCTCGTCCAGCACCGGCAAGTTGACCATCCGGAATGGTGGCCGGATAGTCATAGCCTGGAATATTGCGTGTCACTTCATTCCAGTCATAGAACGCCTGCGTACCCGCAACCGCAATGGCTGCACTGGCGGCGGCGCCCTGCGGA
>JBIKQN010000208.1:0-4039 GCA_044349615.1 Phycisphaerales bacterium | reverse complement strand
CATCGGCCTCCGCCGCAAGTGCAAACGCCTTGCGCATGGCATCGAATGGCTTTGTGCCTTCATTCAGCAATTTCAGCATCGCAGTGAACGAATTGCCGTATTTGCCATCCTCGCCGTAGACCAAGAAGTGCACCATCGACCAGCTCTGCATGTATTGCAGGCCGGCGCTGCCATTGCGGACATTGCCATTCCAACGCTGATCATCCATTTGCAGGAGATCCATGAAAGGGATGTACTTCTCTTGCGTGACGGCCCTGCGCACCTGATCCACCACTTGCGGACTCGCTTGCCCAATGATGACGGTTGTTCCTTCAACCACCGACTCGCCGAAGAATTCGGCCAAGCCTTCATTGAGCCACGGTGGCATTTCGTTGCCAAAGAACGCATAGGCAAATTGGTGAAAGCCTTCGTGCTGAATGACGTGCTCGACGCGCTGCTTGGGAAGTCCTTCCACCCAGAACGCCAGCCCTGCTCCACGCGGGCTAACAAAGAACATGCCGCCCGAACCTGTTCCGTTGATTCCGAATTGCGTGCGCAGCGTGTCGAGATAATCCTGCTGCTTGGCAAACATCAGGACATTCGGATATTCCGGCGAGCGCTTGCGTAGACCTGACTGCGCAACAAGTTGCTTGCTGAACTCGCCGTACATCGTGTCGAGATGATCGGCGTACAACTTTGTCAGCCCAGGAGTAAGGTCACTGCGGATGGAGTAGAAACGACTCGTCGGAAGTTTGCGTCCGAGCGGTGGCATCGTGCGATCCCACCATGTTCCAACTGCTTGTTGCGGCTCGGGATTAGCCGGTGAGGCGAGCACTGGTGCTGCCCCCGACGCCCCCGCCAAGAGGGCTGCAGAGCAACAAGTGACGGCCGCCAACCCTAAAGAGGCAAGAATCGGCGGTCGCAGGCGTGTCCAAATGCGTGCTTGCACATATTTAGGATAGAGCGGTAACCCATGAAGAGCCCCCATAGATTGCGGGATCTACACCTTTACCGGACTTACTACCACTCCGGAGCGGAATTCTCAAAAAAGATGTTGTATCCAACTTGCAACGCCCCGGAATCGGTGCATACTCCTACTAACTCTTTCTTCGGAAGAAGGGAGCCGTGAAAGGGCCAGCAACCACTCTGGTGGTCTGAGGTTTGTTTGGTTTGGGAATAAGGGCCCGAATCGAACTACTAAGGGACACTGGGAAAAGGGAACTCTCGTGTTTCGTTCGCTCCGCAAGAGCGTCCGCCACAAGTGCTACCAGACTGGGTGCGAGGGATTGAAGGGAAAGGGAGACCGGCCGCGAACTCTAGAAAAGGGCGCGGCCGAGTTTCTTTTTAGGACTTTTTGCATTGGCGACACCCAGTCGCCGCAATGTTCAAGCACTTACCGGCTTTCAGATCGCAAGAGTCCATGCCGTCAGCCAAACCGACGGAACGCATGCGTGGGTGCATCCGTATACTTCCGGATTCGCGATGGAAGCGCTGTTTCTGCGCCCCCATTCGCTGACCCAGGAGCTACAGACGCGATGATTGACCACACGATGCCTTCGGTCCGCCGAATGCCTGCCGAAGCCCGGTTTGCACGCCTCGCTGCTCTGACGGCTTGCGCCACCGCTCTCCTTGCCTCTGCTGTGACCGCGCAATCGGTGCAGCCCACCACTCCTGCCGCCAGTGCCCCTGATACCGCGGCACGGAAGTCAAGCGCAGAAGCTCGCAAAGAAGCGATGGCCTCCCTTGAAGCCCGGTATGTCTGCGGACCCGCCGCCGCGGATGTCTTTGGCTTCCGCATTGTCTGGCAGACCGAGCCACTGGTGACCAAGGGAGCAGTCCTACAAATTGCGCACGCCACCGCCGACAGCGTCTGGTTTGGTGACAGTAGCGGCAGCATTGTTCGACTGCGCCGCGATAATGGCGAAACTGTCTGGCGCAGCTCCACCTTTCAGGGCATTGAGCGCATGCTTGCGCTGGAGTATCTGCCAACTGAACGCAACGACAATGTCTACGTGGTCACAGAACTTGGTTCGGTGATCATGGATGCCGCTACCGGAAACCTCTTGAAGCGCACCCGCTTCTCGCAGCTTCCTTCGAATGTCCCAGCGATCTACGGTCAGTCCATGATCTTCGGCACTGGCACAGGACTCACCAGTTGGTTCCAGTACGCCACGGGATACAACTGGCGTGCAACCACTCTTGGTGGTCACGTGGTTGCGCCGGTCACGATCACTGGCGAGATTGCCATCGTTGGTTCGACCAACGGCACCGTCCTTGCAATGGACGCGCCCTCTGCAGGGATTCGCTGGTCTCGGAAGTTGTCAGCGGGGGTAGAGACCCAGATCGCTGCCGATTCTCAAGCGTGCTACGTGGCAGGACATGATCAAAGCCTGTGGGCATTCGACCTTATGCGCGGTCGTGTGCTGTGGCAGTATTTCACTCAGACGGCCCTGAGGAATTCTCCTACCCGTATCGCTGATGGTCTGTATCTACAGATCCCCGGGGAGGGTCTTGTGAGTTTCAATCCGATGCCAACTGACAAGCCAGACGGCGAAGTTCTCTGGAAGAGCAAGGCTCCCGGGAACATCATTGGCCGCACGGAGACAAATGTCATGGCATGGGACCATGCCACACGCACACTCACCGCGGTTGATGTCGGCAATGGCCGCATCGTTCATCAGATAGTCATGCCAAAGGTAGAGTCGATCGAGTTCTTCCCGAAGATTGATGGCGACATCTTCATTGCATCGAAGGACGGCACCGTTGAGCGCCTTGAGGCACTGAATCGCAAGCCAAGCAGCAATGATGGCTCGGCAATGAACGCTCAAACTGCGTCTGATCCAAACACCATCGTGGCGCCAGTTGTTGTTGGCGGTTCTCAAAAGCGACCAGGCTGATTGCATCGTGCCTGAACACATGCGTATCCGTCGCGCGCTGATTTCCGTGAGTGACAAATCAGGGCTCGTGGAATTTGCCCGCGAACTTGCGGCCATGGGTGTTGAGATCATTTCGACTGGCGGCACAGCTGCGGCGCTTTCAAGTGCTGGCATACAGGTGTTGCCCATCGAAAGCGTGACTGGGTTTCCAGAAATGATGGATGGGCGTGTGAAGACCTTGCACCCCAAGGTGCATGGCGGCCTGCTTGGTGTCCGCAACAATCCTGAACACATGGCGGCCATGGCAAGTCATGGCATTCTGCCCATTGATCTTGTGTGCGTGAATCTCTATCCATTTGAGGCAACTATCGCCCGACCTGGAATTGCAGAGCATGACGCGATTGAGAACATTGATATTGGCGGTCCATCAATGCTCCGCAGTGCCGCAAAGAACTTTGAAAGCGTGACCGTAGTCACTGATGGTGCGCAATACCCGCGCGTCATTGCTGAGATGCGTGCACACGCCGGATCGACCACCTTGGCACTACGGCGCGAATGTGCTCAGGCTGTATTTGCGCGAACAGCGGAATACGATGGGGCGATTGCGCGCTGGATGGAGTCGGTGGGATTTTCCAGCGCGGGTGAGGTGGATGGAGGTGCTGGCGCTGGTGCTGGCGCAGGTGCGGGTGCTGGCACGGGCGCTGGCACGGGCGCGGGCGCGGGCGCCCAGTTGACCGTCTTCCCCCGCGAAGCGACTATTCGGCTCGAGCTCGTTGATGAACTTCGTTACGGGGAGAACCCGCACCAGCGCGGCGCGGTGTATGCGGATCGGGTCTTTGCGGGTCCAAGTGTTGTGGGTGCCACATTGCTACATGGAAAGCCCCTTTCCTACAACAACTTGCTTGATGCAGCAGCTGCGCTTGAATTAGTGCAGGACCTACATGCACAGCGACCATCGGCCACAGCCTGCGCTGTGATTAAACACACGAATCCATGCGGTGCGGCGATTGCTGACTCTGTCCTTCAGGCATTTGAGAATGCGTGGAGTGGCGACCCTATGGCAGCATTCGGCGGAATTGTGGCGTTCAGTCGCACCGTGGATGGTGTAACGGCTGAAACAATGGCTGCTGGCGAGCGATTCCTAGAAGTTGTGATTGCACCTCACTATGAGCCGAAGGCGCTTG
>JBIKQN010000207.1:0-4063 GCA_044349615.1 Phycisphaerales bacterium | reverse complement strand
GGCGTCCATCCCCTTTGAAATGATGCTGTTTCCGAATTCCGATCACGGCATTGGCAGCCCAGCCTACGAAAGCACCAAGTGGAGCTTCATCTTGCGCAACTTCGGCATGTGGAGTCAGGCGCCGTTGGGCGTTGATGCGGCGGCCAGCGGGCCAGCTGCTGCCGCCTCTGTGCCTGATGCGGGTCATACTGCGAAGCCGATGAAGCCGGGGTGAATCCCGCTCCCGCCCCATCACCCGCCCCATCACCCGCCATGACCCTTCCTCCCGACCGTAGCCACGTCCGCACCGAACACCGCAATCCGGCCTCGGCGCATTTGGACACGCTTGATGCTGCTGGTATCGCAGCGCTCATGGTTGAAGACCACCGTGCCGTCATTCAGGCAGTGTCGGCAGCGGCTCCGGCGATCGGAGCACTTGTTGAAGCTATGGTGCCGAAGTTTCGCGAAGGTGGACGGCTCATTTATTTCGGTGCAGGCACAAGCGGGCGCCTTGGAGTGCTCGACGCGAGCGAGTGTCCCCCGACATTCATGTCAGACCCGGGACAAGTAGTCGGCATCATTGCCGGAGGCGACTCCGCGCTCCGTCGCTCAAGTGAGGGGCGTGAAGACGAATGGGACGGTGCGCGCGCAGAGTTAGAGCGTCTCGCCGTCGGTCCCCTTGACACGGTGATTGGCATCGCTGCGGGCGGCACCACTCCCTATCCGCTTGGTGCAATCCGTCTCGCAAAGGCGCGCGGCGCAGGCACGGCGTTCATCGCCTGCGTACCGATGGAGCAACCAGCAGACTGCGACCGGTTCATTGTGCTTGATACGGGCCCCGAAGTTCTGACGGGTAGCACCCGGCTGAAGGCGGGCACCGCCACCAAACTTGCACTGAATTGCATCACCACGGCACTCTTCACTCGACTCGGCAAGGTGCGCGGCAATCTCATGGTGGACTTGGCTGCCACGAATGACAAGTTGATCGATCGCGCCATTCGCACCTTGCGCCAGTTTGATCCATCGCGCTCTCGCGATGAGGCATGGGCTTTACTTCAGGCCAATGGTCGCTCGGTGAAGCGTGCCATTGAAGTGCCGCATTGGCAGCCGACGCTCAGCGGCGATCGTGTTCAATTGCGACCGATCCGCCCCGATGATATTGACGCGCTGCATGCAGCGGCATCCGATCCGCTCATCTGGGAGCAGCACTCTGAGCGGAATCGACATGAACGGGCGGTGTTCGATGGTTTCTTTGCAGGCGCTCTCGCCTGCGGGGGCGGATTGGTGGCCATTGACCCCGTTGGTCGCGTCATTGGCACTAGTCGCTACTACGACTGGAATCCATCCGATCGTTCGGTGGTGATTGGCTACACATTCTTGGAACGATCGTATTGGGGTACTGGCACAAATGAGCAGATGAAGCTACTCATGTTGGACCATGCGTTTCGATGGGCGAACATCGTCTGGTTCCATGTGAGTCCGGGGAATGTGCGTTCGCAGCGAGCACTTGAGCGGATCGGCGCGCGGCTTGATCGTCAAGAAGATGTTCTTGTTGGCGGAGTGATGAGCCCGCGAATGATCTACCGCCTCGACCGCGCTGAAGCCATTCCTAGTTAAGGTGTCACGCTTTCATTTGAAGCGAGCGCGCTGCAGATTCCAAAAACAAGACGAGCCCCGCGTGATGCGGAGCTCGTCTTGTTTGTATCGATCCGGTTTCGAATCGACGGTGGTGTTTAGCCAACCATCGACTTGAGTGCCTTCATCGGGCGCACCTTGATCTTGCGCGAAGCCGGCTTCGCCTTGACGAGCATCATCTCGCCGGGCTTGAAGGGATTCGGCTTCTCGTATGACTTGGTAGATGGCTTGTTGATGACCATGATCTTCATCATGCCATGAACCACGAAGACTCCAGAGCCCTTCTTGCTCAGGTCCTTCTTCATGATGTTGCCTAGTTCCTCGAACACCGCGACCACTTGCTTCCTTGGGAGCTTGGTCTTCTCGGCGATCATCTTGAGGGTCTCGCCCTTGCTGCGGGGCTTCGTTGCGGTTGCCATCCTGACGTCCTTTCTGCCGATCTGTCCATATATGAGTGCGGACAGACCGGAAAGCTTGCGAAACTGGGCTCACTGCCCAGATACGGAGGCAAATATAGGGTTTTTTGGGTTGGACGCAAGGGGTAACACGCCCTCGTCTAGTGGTTTTTCACCGATTTCACAGATTTTACTGTGTTTCAAGTGGTTACCCCAACGTCCATGCACTCTTCTGGCATTTCTAAACCGAAAATTGACCACTCGGGCTCAGCCAAACCGCCAAGAACCGGAGGGGTGAAACCGCCACCCCGTCCCCTCATCAGGCCTTGACCGCACCGGTGGTTGGACGTCCAACGGAGTGATATTCAAACCCCTCATGCGCCATCTGTGCGGGGCGGAAGAGGTTACGCCCGTCGAACACTAGCGCGTGCTTGAGTCGACGCTTGATTTGCTCAAAGTCCGGTGAGCGGAATTCATTCCACTCTGTGCAGATCACCAACGCATCAGCGCCATCAAGCGCGGAATACATGTCCTTTGACTGTGGGATCTGCGGCTCTTCATGGGCGAGGTTTGGCATGGCCACTGGGTCATATGCCACCACATTCGCGCCGGCGGCCATGGCAAACTTCATCAGGACAATGCCTGGTGCCTCGCGAATGTCATCGGTGCGCGGCTTGAAGGCAACGCCCCAGAATGCAAGCGTGCGTCCTTTGAGCCCCGCGCTGCCGAATCGATTCTCAATCTTCTTCCAGAAGTGTCCGCGCTGGTCTTGGTTGACCTCATGTACAGCCGCGTTCAGTTTGCAATCAAACTCCTTACCGCGCCCCATGCCAACAACTGCTTGGGTGTCCTTTGGAAAGCAACTGCCGCCGTAGCCAAGACCGGGATACAAGAACTGATTGCCAATGCGCTTGTCCGCACACATGCCTTCGCGCACCGATGCCACGTCCGCACCCATGTACTCACACAGATTCGCGATCTCATTGATGAACGAGATTTTGCACGCAAGCATTGCATTCGATGCGTATTTCACCATTTCAGCGCTGCGAACATCCATTAAGTAGATCGGGTTACCGTTACGGACGAACGGCTCATAGAGGTCGCGCATGGTGTTGGCGGCCTCTTCGCTCTCAACACCACAGACGATTCGATCCGGCTTCATGAAGTCGCTGATCGCATCGCCTTCCTTCAAGAACTCCGGATTGTCAGCAATGTGGAAGGGCACCTTGGTCAGGCTCTTGATCAGGTCGCGGACGGCGTGGCTTGTTCCAACTGGAACGGTGCTCTTCACCACCACGGTCTTTGGCTTGCCAACCGGGCCGATCTTCTCAAGCGCCCCAGCAATATCCCGGGCAACGGCGAGTACATACTGCAAGTCCGCACTGCCATCTTCATCGCTTGGGGTGCCAACGCAGATGAAGATCGTCTCTGCATCCTGATAGGCAGCTTGCTTGTCGAGCGTAAAATGAATGCGTCCGGATTGAATATTGCGCGCCAGCATCTCCGTGAGGCCCGGCTCATAGATCGGGCTTTCGCCGCGCTTGAGCTTTTCAATCTTGCGCGCATCAACATCAAGGCAGGTCACTTGATTGCCAGTCTCCGCAAAGCACGCGCCAGTGACGAGTCCAACGTATCCAGTTCCGACCATGGTGAGTTTCATAATGCGTTCGACTCCGTATGCGTGTTTCGTTGTGTCGTGGCGAAGGGCGAGAATGGTTCGTGGGCGGGAGAGTTTACATCGGCTACTCGTGCCTCTAAGGCAAGCAATGCCAATTTGATGTGCAGCATGGCGCCTTCCGGTCGCGCATCCCCGGCATACCCGCCGAGCCAGCCGCCGGAACCAACCACTCGGTGGCAGGGCACCACGATCGGCATCGGATTACGGCGCATGGCCTGCCCGGCAGCGCGTGCGGCCTTGGGACTGCCCGCAGCAGCGGCGAGCCACGCATAGTTGCGCGTCTCGCCGCGCGGAATCGAACGACAGGCGCGCCAGCATGCCTGTTGAAAGTGCGTGCCAGTCGCAAGCGGCACATCGGCAAAGTCATCAACGGCCC
>JBIKQN010000008.1:0-12977 GCA_044349615.1 Phycisphaerales bacterium | reverse complement strand
ACGTCGCTCCGCGGGCAGTGGGGCGCCTGCTTCCACAACGCCGTCACACAGTGTTCCGCCCGCTGTTTCAAGAATCAATGCAACCAATCGGTTTGCAGCTGCATCAATGTCAGCAGGATGAACGCCACGTTCAAATCTGTAGGAGGAATCACTAGCAATCTTGAGAGACCGGCTTGCGGCACGCACGGATGCTGGGTCAAACGTAGCAGCCTCAATCAAGACATTGATCGTGCTGTCAGTCACGGCAGTGAGAGCACCACCCTTGACGCCAGCGATTGCAACAGCGCGGTCTGCATCTGCAATCAACAGTTCGCCGCCAGCAAGTGTCACCTCTTGTGCCCCGTCACCGATAGGAAGAAATCGTTCGCCTTTCTGGGCGCGGCGCACCTGGATCTGCGCGCCGTGCAGCAAATCAAGATCAAAGACATGTGATGGCTGACCGAATTCAAAGAGCACGAAGTTGGTGCAGTCAACAAGGTTGTTTCGCGGGATTTGCCCGATCGCTCGGAGCCGACGCTGCAGCCACTCGGGACTTGGACCAACTTTGACATCGCGAATGATGCGTGCGGTGTAGCGCGGGCATGCTGCGGTGTCATGGTTACTGACGCTGATGTGCTTGGTGGCAGCGCTGCCTGTTGCCTTTGCGGTGGTTTCGGGTGCCTTGAGCGACCGTCCGCTCATGGCGCAGATCTCACGCGCAAGTCCAAGGTGGCTGAGGCAGTCGCCACGGTTGGAAGTGGTTTCAATTTCTTGCCACCGCTCGCCGTTCTCGGCGTCATCGCCGCCATCAAAGTTGAGCCCCGCGGCGGTGAGCAGGTCAGCCTGCTCCTCTGCGGTGGCGGGGCGGTCGAGGTAGTCGTTGATCCAGGTGACGCTTGTTCGCATGGTGAAGGGTCGAAGGGTAGCATTCCACGCACTGTGACGGCCGCCTCGCGCATCCAAATGACTGCCTGCGCGCTTCTTGCCGCGGCTTTCTGCCTTGCCAGTTGCAACGGCGTGGAAGGGACGGCTGATGGTCCTGCGGCTCCTTCTTCCGATCAAGTGGCTCAATTGGAGCCAGCGCCGAGGGAGAATCCGGCCTCGGATGCCTCAAAGGGTCGATTTGTTGAAACAACGAAGGGTGCCCCAGAGGAAGCCGGCGCGCTTGCCGATGGCACCTATCCGCCTGATTTCACACTCGACGTCACCGTCTTGGTCGGTCTCGGAGCACCAGAACTCCTGAAGGTTGAGGAAAGGCAGGCGAAGTATGTCCTGCTTCCTGATGGGGCGCTGCATTCGGACGCGAGCCCGTTCATTGATATCTCCACTCGTCCGGGTCGAACCCGTTGGCTCTACGAAGACCAAGTGCAGTTCATGTGGGCGTTGTGCGATCAACTTGGCTTCACTGACGAACGAAATGCCAACGGTCCACCGAACCCCGACATGTTGCAGGTACCACGGGGTGAACGACTTGCAGTGATGACACTCCGTGCGAGTGGTCGAACATGGACGTTCGTACGACGTGCAACAGACGCGCAGCCATTTGATGCTGCCGCTGTTCGGATTGTTCGAACGCTTGCAATTCTTAGCTGGCTGCCTGACTACCGCCCAGAAGACATTGCTCCAGAGCGATATGACTTCGGTCCTGATCCGTACGCGGTGTATCGAGCCATTCGTGCTCAGCAACCTTCTACTATCCGACGATGAACTACTTATTCCGTATTGCAATTCAATCCATGCTTGTTGCGGTGTCGGTCGCCTTCACTGCGTGCGAGTCCACGCCGATCGTGCCTCCGCATGACGAAGCATCAAGTACGGACGGATTAGGTCTGGAACTCTGGTACGCACGCATTGATAGTCGTCAATATGACTTCTTTCGGGTACGCGCCGATGGCAGTCTTTCGTATGGTGGCGGGATGGCGGCCTTCAACCGTCAAGTGGAGTGGACGGGGCGACTGACGGCTGAAGAAGGCCATCGATTGCGCACCCTTGTTGATGCAGCACAGTGGATGACGGCCGCTAATCCGTCATTGCATACGGCCGAGGTACCTCTCGCAGAACTGGTGGTAGTGAGTGGCAAGACGGATCGTGCCTTCACCATCCAAGGTCCAAATGAATATGTCCTGCAGGTGGTTGAGCTGCTCTCCAAGTCAGCATCCCGCCGGTTTGATCGTTTCATGCAGCGGTTGCCGGATGCAGGGACGCAAACGCGGTGACAACACCGAGATACTGATGGATCTGCGAGCGAAGTTCGCACCCGCGCTGTTGGCAACGCTTGGGGGCTGAGGACCTAGTATCTACGGAATGCCTGTCACTTCATCCATCATTGACCCGATCGTTGGCATCGATCTCGGTACCACCAATTCGTTGGTGGCGTTTTGCGATGACGCTGGTCCGCGGATTCTGACTGACGAGGAAGGTCGGGCGCTCTTGCCATCGGTGGTGCGATTTGTGGCGGGTGCTCCAGCAGTCATTGGCCATCTGGCGCGGGCACATGCCGTTGAGCATCCGGTGGACACGGTCTACAGCGCCAAACGTTTCATGGGTCGTGGCTTTGCAGAGCAGGGTCCGCTAGCAAGTGGGCTTCCCTATGTGGTCACTGAGGGTCCACGCGGTTTGGCTGCCTTTGCTGTTGGCGGAGCCATCGTCACTCCGCAAGAGGTGGCGGCGCAGGTGTTGCGGGCTCTGAAAGCGATTGCGGAGCGCCAACTGGGAGTTCCTGTCAAGCGTGCAGTGGTTACCGTTCCTGCATACTTTGATGATTCACAGCGCCAAGCGACGCGCGACGCAGCGAGGCTTGCGGGACTTGAGGCTGTTCGTATTGTGAATGAGCCAACAGCTGCTGCTCTTGCCTATGGAATTGGCGCATCAGAGCGACGGCGAACCACTTCGGAAACCATCGTTGTTTATGACTTCGGCGGCGGGACATTTGATGTCTCGGTACTACAACTTGTCCCCGGTGGACCCGATGACGGCGAATTCTTTCAGGTGCTTTCCACTGCTGGTGATACCCGGCTTGGTGGCGATGACATCGATGACGCCATCATTGCATTGGTAACGAACGAGATCCGCGCTGCATTCGGCACCGCACTGGAGTTCCCACCTGCCGCGCGTCAAGCGCTTCGAAACTTTGCTGAGCGCGCCAAGATGACTCTGTCATCAGCGGATATCGCAACGCTTGAAGTGTCGCTCGGGGCGGATCGCAACTATCGCCGCGAGCTTGGTCGTGCTGAATTTGAATTGCTGATTGCGCCGCTGGTAGCTCGAACAATTGACGCTTGCCGACGCGCCATGCGTGATGCAGGTGCGCCAGAAATTGATCGCGTGGTTCTTGTTGGCGGAAGCACGCGCATTCCCGCCGTGCGCGCTGCTGTTGCGCAGTTCTTCGGGCGGGAACCCTATGCGGCTCTTGATCCGGATCAAGTGGTGGCTCTTGGTGCCGCAGTGCAGGGTGCAGTGCTCTCTGGCGTTCGGCGTGACTTGCTACTGGTTGATGTAGTGCCGCTCTCTCTTGGCATTGAGACAGTGGGCGGTGCGGTTGCCAAGCTTGTCATGCGGAATGCAAGTATTCCAACGCGTGCCACCGAGATGTTCTCAACATCGATTGACGGTCAAGTGAACGTTGGGATCCATGTGTTGCAGGGGGAGCGTGAACTGGTAGCGGACTGCCGCTCGATTGCTCGCTTTGACCTGCGCGGTATTCCGCCAATGCCAGCGGGCATCCCGCAGATTGAAGTGGAGTTCATGGTAGATGCCAACGGCATCCTGTCAGTCACCGCTGCCGAGCGCCGGAGCGGGCGGCGCGCCACCGTGCAGGTCATCCCCACCTATGGCCTGACCGCTGCCGATGTGGATCGCATGGAGGCCGAGAGTTTCGCCCATGCGCGTGAGGACATGCAGCGCCACCGGGTAGTGGACCTTGTGGCAACATCCCGCCTGGATCTGAAGTGGATCTGCGATGCCCTTGCGCGGGTGCGCGATGAGTTGGATCCGGCCTACTTGGAGCAGCTCGAATCGGCGATCATGAGCCTGAAGGGGCATATTGCCGCTGCCGAGCACGACGCCCGGGCGGTGGACGCCAATGCGTTCTACCAAGCCAAGGAGGCACTTGACCGCGTCAGCATTCGGATGCATGAAGTAGCGATTACCCGTAGTTTGCGCGGCGAAACAGCCTGACAACTGGCTGTCGGCGGGGCGTCAGCGTGGCCGGTCCTGCAGTTGCATCCTGGTTCATCCATGGGCATGACTGAGCAGTTCGGGCGGCAACGAAGAACTCGCGGTGATTTCGCTTTTCTTTTCGGTCATTCGTCCTATGATTTCCTCCTTGGCGCCGGTGGTCCGGCCGCGCGCTCCTCCATCGATGGCAGACACACTCACCGAATCCACGTCCTCCGTTCCCGCACCCCGCACGCGCCCAGCGCGCGCGGCTACCGAAATTGGATGGAGTGTCGAGGAATCGGCAGCCCTCTATTCGATTCGAAACTGGGGCAAGGGTTTCTTTGACGTCAACACTGCTGGACACGTGGTGGTTCACCCTGCGCGCAACCCGGCCATTGCAGTGGACCTGTACGAAGTGGTTGCTGGCATGCGCGAGCGAGGCTTCCGCACTCCGCTTCTGATTCACTTCAGTGACTTGTTGAAGCAGCGCCTTGTTGACATTGCAGAAGCATTCCGCGGCGCCATTGTTGAACATGGCTATCACGGCACATATCAAGGTGTGTTCCCGATCAAGGTCAATCAGCAGCGGCGCGTTGTTGAAGAAGTCCGCGATGCGGGCAAGGGTCTCGGCTTTGGCCTTGAGGCCGGTAGCAAACCAGAACTCCTGGCCGTCATGGGAATGACGAGCGAAACGCCAGACCGGCTCATCATCTGCAATGGTTTCAAGGAAGAGCGCTACATTGAGTTCACAGCCTTGGCCAAGAAGCTTGGGCGAAACATCATCCCGGTGATTGAGAACATCACCGAACTCAAGTTGATCCTGCGCTTCTATGAGCAGCACGGCGTTCGTCCCACCATCGGCGTGCGCGTGAATTTGGCGGCGCAGGGTGCAGGCCGTTGGCGTCACTCCAGTGGCTTGAAGGCCAAGTTTGGGCTCAGTATGACTGAAGTGCTTGAAGTGCTCTCGATCCTGCGTTCCAAGGGCATGGAGGATTGCTTGCAGCTTCTACATTGCCACATGGGCAGCCAGATCCATGACATTCGCCAAGTGAATCAGGGGATCAATGAACTCGCCCGCATCTACACGCAACTAGCGAAGGCCGGCGCGGGCATGAAGTACATCGATATCGGCGGTGGCTTGGGCATCGACTACGACGGAAGCCAGACGAGCTTTGAGTTCTCCATGAACTACACGCTGCAGGAATACGCTTCGAACGTGGTCTACAAGATCATGACCGTCTGCGATGAAGAGGGCGTTGTCCATCCAACGATCGTCAGCGAGTCCGGGCGCGCCATGGTTGCGCAGCAGAGTGTCTTGATCTTCGATGTGCTTGGAGCCAATCGTCTTGATCGCTTCACGGTTCCTGCGGAGTTGCCGCCGCCTGCGGCAGGCGAGACCGAATTGCCACGACCGCTCGTGGACATCTTTGATGTGTACAAGAACATTGCCGAGCGCCGACTGGTGGAGCATTACAACGACATGCTTGAGGACCGTGATGAGGCGTTGCGCCTTTTCAGCGTTGGTCTCATGAGTCTTGAACACCGGGCATTGGTAGACAACATCTTCTGGGCGAGTTGCGCCAAGATTCGTGATATTGCACGCTCTATGAGCCGGCCGCCAGAAGAACTTGGTGATCTTGAGAGCGCACTGAGCGACACTTACTTCTGCAATCTCTCGATATTCCAGAGCATGCCGGACGTCTGGGCGATCAATCAGTTGTTCCCGATTGCGCCGATTCATCGTCTCGGAGAGCGCCCGACCCGCAAGGCAACCATCGCGGACCTGACCTGCGATTCTGACGGCAAGATCGACCGATTTGTGGATGACCACGATGTCAAGAAGTGGATCGAACTGCACGACTTTGAGGACGGCGAGGAGTACCTCCTTGGCGCATTCCTCGTTGGTGCATATCAAGAGACGCTTGGCGACCTGCACAACCTCTTCGGCGACACGCACGTTGCCCACGTGAAGGTGGATGATCAAGGCGAGTGGTGGATTGACGAGATCATCGAGGGCGATGCGGTCCGCGATGTATTGAGCTACGTCCATTACGATCTTTCCCGGCTCTTTGGCGAGGTTCGCCGCGAGTGCGAGAAGGCGGTGGTCAACAAGCAGATGACCGTGGCGGAAAGCCAGGGGCTTCTTAAGGCCTATGAAGCTGGTTTGTCGGGGTACACCTACCTCGAAACCGAGAATCGCTGAGGCTGAGATCCTGATGTGATTGCGCCACCATCGTGTCATCGACCGTCCGCGGGGTGCGACGACCGATGGACGGATGTTGGCGGATAGTGTTTATACGCTGCTTGCCTACCCGCAATGCAGCACGCCCGCCGTATGAGTGGCGGGCGTGCTGAGAGGTTTCGCATGAGCTCCGGTGTTGCGGGAGCGCTTGCGTCAGTTGCGGCGTCGGCGCGCAATCAAGCCTGCAGTGGCAAGAAGGGCGAGTGCGCCTGGCGCCGGAATGTTGCTGCCGAAGGTCACATTGTCGAAAGCGATGTAGTTGGCCGTTCCTCCGAACACCACGGACTTACCGACGCCAACAAACGAGGTGCCAACGAGTGCCCATGTGTCGTAGGCAGCACCCGGTGTTCCTTGGCTTCCAAGACCAACCAGATTGAGTGTTCCCAGCAGATTGCCAGTGCCGTTCAGGCCATCGTAGATGCTGATTGATCCGGGATTGTCGATGCTGCTGTAGTAGGTTGCGAAGCCATCGGTAAATCCGGCGGCGACATTCATAATCGTGGCCGGACCATCAAGCCAGAACATAACCGTTGGCATGCTGGGTGCATTGGTGAAATTGCCAGTACCACCAGCTTCATTGGCAATGATGCCAAGTGCGTTGCCGACGAATTCAACACCGTAATTCACGCCAAGCCCGCCGTCATAGAAATTGCCGATGGCTGCAGTGTTGCCAATGCCCTCAAAGTCAAGGGTGATGATGGCAGCACTTGCAGACTGAGCTGCAACAACTGCGGCGATTGCGATAAACGATTTCATGATGTACTCCTTTGTGACAGGGATGGGAAGTGATGGAAGGTCGCAGCGACCAACAGGGAATCCCAATTGTGACCGAGCCCACCCGTTTTTAGGTTGATCTGCCGACGAATGCAGTCACTTCATCAAAGTGCTTGGAGCATCTGGGGGAAGTTTCCCGAACCACATGAGGTGTTGAACAGGAAGCCGGGCATCCGTCCGTATCCACGTGAGCCCCGCGGCCTCAAGTTCCTTGCGCGCCTGCGCTTCGGTCATCTTGTGCAGCGGCTTGATTGGCACCTCTGGATCTTCACCGCGGTACTCCACCAACGCCACGCGCCCGCTTGGCTTCAGCGCGCGTGCAATGGAAGTCATCATTTCCCAAGGCTTGTCGAATTCGTGATAGGCGTCCACAAGGAGCACCAAGTCAATGCTTCCTTCGGGCAACATGGCATCACCACTATTACCCAAGATGCCCTTGATGTTGCTGAGCTTCTCCGTCCGTGCGCGTGCTTCAAGAAACGCGAGCATTTCTGGTTGAATGTCAGTGCCGTAGGCGGTGCCCGGTGCCACGCGCTTCGCCATCGGCACGGTGAAGTAGCCACTCCCTGCGCCGATATCCGCAACCACCATGCCCGGCTGGAGTTCAAGTGCGTCCATCAGGACATCAGTCCGTTCCTCGGATTCACGTGTTCCGCGTTCGAGCCAATAGATGCCTTGGTGGCTCATGTAGATAGCAATCTCACGCCCAAAGTAGGTGCGTCCAATGCCATCGGCACTCGGATCGCCGTCTGCATAGGCGCCTGCTGGCGGGATGGACGACGCTGATTCGCCGCCTCGTGCGCCGCTTGGCTCCGTACTTCCACTGCGATCACATCCCGACAACATTGTCAGGATGCAGGCGGACACGAGAATGCAACGCAGGGGTACTCGCATGGCGATAGCGTAGGGCCAAGGCGCGACCGAGGGCGTACCATCAATGTCGAATGTCCACTTCATTTTCAGAGTTCGTGAGCCTTGATGACTTTGAACGCCACGCGTTTGAAGTGTTGCGTGTGTTGCCGCGTGACTATTTCCGCAGTGGTGCATGGGCTGAAACCACGCTTCATGAGAATCGTGCAGCGTGGGAGCGTCTGCGGATTTGGTACCGCGTCATGCGTGATGTCTCGGCGCGTTCAAGCAGCGCCACCATTCTTGGCGGTGAGGCATCGATGCCGCTGTGCATTGCGCCCACGGCATTGCACCGGATGGCGCATGCGGACGGTGAGTTAGCCACGGCTCGTGCGGCTGCCCGCGCTGATGTGCCCATGATTCTTTCAAGCCTTTCGACGACAACCATTGAGGATGTCCGAGCCGCGGCAACGGAGATTGACCCGACGGCGCGGACATGGATGCAGATGTACATCGGTCGTGATCGAGGGGCCGTTCGCGAACTTGCACAACGCGCCCATGCAGCTGGATGCGATGCGCTTGTTCTCACTGTGGATACGCCAGTGTGGGGCATTCGTGAGCGAGATATTCGCAATCACTTCCGTGTGCCGGATGGTCTGAGCATCGTTCATCTGGAGCGCCCGGGTGGTCCAACTGGCCACACTGGTAGCGGGATCCATGAGGCACTTGCGTGGACGATCGATGCGAGCCTCACGTGGAAAGACTTTGAGTGGCTGCGCGATTCGACACCGCTTCCCGTGGTCCTCAAGGGAATCTGCCGCGCCGAGGATGCTGCGCGTGGGGTTGAGCTTGGTGCAAAGGCGATTTTGGTTTCAAATCACGGCGGTCGTCAGCTTGATGGCGCGCCTGCAACGGTGGATGCACTGCCGCATTGTGTAGATGCAGTGGCAGGGCGCGTTCCGGTTCTGGTGGATGGCGGTATCCGCCGCGGTACGGACATTCTGCGCGCCCTTGCGCTCGGTGCGCAGGCTGTGTGCGTCGGGCGCCCGATCCTGTGGGGGCTGGCCTCGGGTGGCGAAGAAGGAGTATCGCGGGTACTTGCAATTCTGGCGCAGGAACTGGACATCACGCTCGCCCTGGCTGGATGCACGGGCGTGAATGATGTCACGGAAGACCTGCTGCGCCCGTAGCGCTCTGCGAAGTCACACGGATGGGAGTGCGTTTAGCGTCCGTGGCCACCGCCGCCGCCACGCGCGCCGCCTATGCCGCCACGCGCGCCGCCTATGCCGCCACGCGCGCCGCCTATGCCGCCACGATTCATGCCGCCGTATCCATTCATGCCGCCCCAGCTGCTGAGTTGTCCGTAGCCGCGGTAGCCGTTCGACCATCCACCGTATCCGTAACCATAGGGATTCACCGGGCGTGAGACAGTACGGTCGTACCAGCCCGTGTCTTGATTAAAGCCTGGTAGACCGCGGTCATAGTCATTGCCCCAACGCTGTGCGTAGGTGCCACCTTGGTCGCTGACACCCCAACCGCCGCCGTTGAAATTTCCACCGCGCTGGTAGTTGCCTCCTTCGGACGCGCCGTTTCCCTGTTGAGCATCGTTGATGCCATTGCCACGAGTGGCGTAATTGGTTTCGCCGCGGGCAAACGCGCCGCGTGGACTGCCATCAAAGTTGTGGTTTGGGTCTGGACGGAATCCGTCCGTGTTTATATTTCGAGCCTGTGATGATGCCATCGAAGAATCGTCACGCTCTGCAAAGTTGCCAGTTCCGTTTCGTTGACCTGCGCGCGCGGTACCGTCACGCCACGATCCATCATTGGGGCGTGCGGCCATGGTGCTTTGCCGAGCATTGCCGGCGCCGCCAGTGGTGCCAGCGCCTCCGGTGGCGCCAGCGCCATCCTTCTGCCAAGCACCATCGGCGCGGGTGTACATCTGGTCGCCGCGACGCTGCGTCACCTGACCGTTGCGATTAGTCATCACGTTGTTATTGCTGTTGGCTGCGTGGTGCCATGCAGCATCATTGCGACCCGCGTTGGCTTCGGCACGATTTGCACCGCCTGTGGTCTTTCGATAGGGACCGATCTGTCCGTACCGACTGATGTCACCGGCCGTGCCTGCGCGGTTGTAACTACTGGCAGCATTGTCCCAGCCGCGTCGGTAGGCGCCGCCCCAGTGGTTGTTCCACCAACCGCTGCCGTCGCGCCATCCCCACGGGTGATAGCCCCAGCGCCAGGCATCTCCGAAGCCCATGCCGAGTGCAAAGCCAACGCCGAAGCCTCGTCCGCCGCCCCACCAACCATCGCCGCCCCAATAGGCGCCTGGATAAAGACCATAGTCACCCCAACCCGGATAACCATAGAAACCCCACCCGCCGTAATCGGCGCCGTAACTCGGCCAGTAACCGTAGGTGTTTGGGTAGCCGCCGTAGGTGTCCCAGGTGTCGTCATCAGTGATGTCTGAGTTGTCACCCAACACCAAGTCATGCGTGCCGATCGAACCGGGGTAGGTATAGCCAGTACCGAAAGCCACGGTGCCATCGTTCTCATAGCTATTCATGTAGCCAGCAGTGAAACCGAAGGTCACGCTGTCGGCGTTGGAGTTGTAGACCTGCACATAGGTGGCCGCGTAGATGGGGCAACTAGGAGGAATGGTGTAGATCTCCTCCGGGACAGCATCGCAGAGCGTCCACGGACCGTTCGGTGCACTTGCAACAAACCACGCTGCGGTATCGCAGAGGTAATACATCTCCTTGCAATAGATGAGAGGCGAACTGGCATTTGCGGCGTACTGCATGCTGGTTCCGGCAATCGGCTTGAAGCGTGCCGGGCCGCCGATCGTGGACAGCTTGGCTTTCGCAAGTGCGCGGTCGAGCGTTGCCACGTGCGGGATTGTCTGCTGGTAGACGGCTTCGGTTGCCTGCGGCGTATTGGGCACGGATGCAAGAACGTTGCCCCACGTTCCATGCGGATCAATGTGTGCAAATGATGCTGGAATCGTCGCGGGCTTTGCATAGGTCCACGGGCCGTTCATGAGGTCGGTGGAGGTGAACCAGCGTCCGGACGACAAGAGCCACCACGCATTGTCGGCGGTGGTGGTGAAGAGATCGCAATTGGCGTTCGCCACGGCAAAGAGGCCATCCGCCACCTGCGTGAGGTTTGGCTGACCGTTGATACTGACAAGGCACATGGGTGATGTGCTGACAATCACTTCGGGGATCTTGCCAGCGGGTGGCGGGGTGGTTGGAACAGCCGCGGGGTGTCGCTCCGGAAGCGCGGCGGCGATGGTCTTGAGTGCTGATGCGGAAGGGGTCTTGCCTCCAATGTAGGGACCCGTGAAGCGCGTGGAGTGCAGCCACGTATCGGTGCCGATGCGTGTGAACCACGTCCGTGTTGCTTTATCGAAGACAAGAAGTGAAGGAGTGTTTTGTGCAAGGCCGATGCCGCTGTCGCCGAGTTCGCGCAGTGCTGGCTTCCCATCAAGAAGAAGGAGCACAGCGGCGTGGCCGATCACTCGAATCTTCGGTGGTGCATTGCTGAGCGATGCGCGCGTTGATATTTGATCCTTGACTACCTGCATGTTCTGCATGACAGTGGCGCGGTTCACTGTGAATGCAACGCCAAAGAGCATTTTCTGTAGTTCGGCGGATGCGGCGGATGCATCGGAATTATTGGCAAGTTGCGAGTTCTGCACCAGCATGTTGGAGACTTCGATCAAGCCAGCAGCAAGGTCGTTATCGAGGTCTGCAGTGAAGAACAGTGCGCCGTACATAGCCGGCATACCAGTGATTTCCACGCTAAACGCTGCGCGTGCTGTGGCGCGCGTACCGGAAATCGTTTCAAACTGTGGGGTGTAGAGCGTGTACGTGGTTGCGTCCACGGTGGCCGTCTGCGGCCAGAGTGTTTCGCCATTGTCATGATCAGGAGCGGGGGCGGCGGAAGTTGGTGCTGCCGCTGGCGTGGGTTGATCCGGTGTGGAGGAATCGAGAGATGGAGATTCAGCGACCGGAGCGGTGGTTGGTGCGGGGATTGGATCAGGAGTTGGCGCGGAAGTTGGTGTTTCGGTTGGCGCGAGAGTTTGCGCAGGAGTTGGGACAGCAACTGGCGCGGGAGTTTGCGCAGGAGTTGGTGCAGCAACGGGAACGGAAGTTTGCGCAGGCGTAGACGCAGGCGTGGGTGCAGACGCTGGCGCAGGTGTTGGCGCAGGCGCGGCCGTGGGCGCGGACTCTGGCGTTGGCGCAGGCGTTGGCGCAGGCGCTGGCGCAGGTGTTGGCGCAGCCGTGGGCGCGGACTCTGGCGCTGGCGCGGGCGCAGCCGTTGACGCGGGGCTCTCAATTTGCTTCTCAACTTGCTTCTCAACTGGCTTCTCTGCCGGCTTCTCTGCTGGCTTCGCCGCAGGCTTTGGTCCCGGTGTGGCCACTGGTTGGGAGGAGGGAGCAGGTCGCGTTGATTGCAGCCGCGGCGCGGCGATCGCCGTGCACGGAAGGAGGAGGGCAGCGAGCGTAGCCAGTGAGACGAATCGAGTGGAGTGGTGCATGATGGGTTGCCTGTCTCCTCAGGCTAATTCGTGTGCGCACTGCGTGTGAGTAAATCTAGATCAGTAAATCTGAACCCCTGTTTCTGAAGGAACATCGTGCCGACAATATCCTAACAAACACCGTACAATGACTCCCATGGCCTACTCACTTTCCTCCAATGGGTCCGAGCAACGCCGCGCCATACGTGCTGCATTGGTCGAGCGCATTGGTGCGCTGGAGGGTCGTAGTCAATCGATGACCGATCGCCCCCTGCATGTACCCACTGGGTGGACAGCGATCGATACCGCGCTGGGTGGAGGCATCGCGCGTGCTGGCCTGCACGAATGGTGGGGTGCGCTGCCGGATGCGCGCGCAGTGCTTGTGCAGTTGGCGTGGAACGCGCTCCTCCATGATGATCGACATCGACCGGGTGCGCATCGGCATGTGGTGTGGGT
>JBIKQN010000206.1:0-4078 GCA_044349615.1 Phycisphaerales bacterium | reverse complement strand
CGTCTCGTCAAGAGTGGTGGTCACTCCGGGCAGGCCGGTGAAGATTTCACCGACATAGAACGGCTGACTCAGGAACCGCTCAAGCTTGCGGGCGCGGGACACGGACAACTTGTCGTCCTCGCTCAGCTCATCAACGCCGAGGATGGCGATGATGTCCTGCAGATCCTTGTAGCGCTGCAGGATGTTCTGCACGCGACGGGCCACCTTGTAATGGCGATCGCCAACGATCTGTGGATCCAAGATACGGCTCGTCGATGAGAGCGGATCCACGGCGGGGTAGATGCCCTTCTCCGCGATCTTGCGCTCAAGCACGATGAACGCATCCAAGTGCGTAAAGGTGGTGGCTGGCGCCGGGTCAGTCAAGTCATCGGCGGGCACATAGATGGCCTGCACTGAGGTGATCGCGCCGTCCTTCGTTGATGTGATGCGCTCTTGCAGAGCACCCATCTCCGTGGAGAGCGTTGGCTGGTAGCCCACGGCACTCGGCATACGACCGAGGAGTGCGGACACCTCTGATCCAGCCTGCGTGAAGCGGAACACGTTGTCAACAAACAACAGAGTTTCCTTACCGCTCTTGTCGCGGAAGTTCTCTGCCATGGTCAACGCGCTCAATGCCACGCGGAGACGCGCTCCTGGTGGCTCGTTCATCTGGCCGAACACCATGGCAACCTTGTCCAGAACGTGCATCTTCTGGCCGTTGGCATCGGTGTACTCGGCTTCTTGCATTTCAAGCCAGAGATCGTTGCCCTCGCGGGTGCGCTCGCCAACGCCTGCGAATACTGAGTATCCGCCGAAGTTTCGAGCAACTCGCGCGATCATCTCTTGGATGACCACGGTCTTGCCCACGCCGGCGCCGCCGAACAGACCGATCTTTCCGCCGCGAACGAACGGGCAGAGCAGATCGATGACCTTGATGCCGGTTTGCAGCATTTCGGTCTTCGGGTTGAGGTCAGCAATGGTTGGAGCTGAGCGATGGATCGGCGCAGTGTCGGTGGTGTTCACCGGTCCGCGCTCATCGACTGGTTGGCCGAGGAGGTTGAACACACGACCGAGGACGCCTTCGCCCACGGGTACGCGCACTGGCGAGCCAGTGTCGACGCAGGCCGTGCCGCGGCGCAGACCGTCGGTGGACGCCAATGCGACGCAGCGAACCATGCCGCCGCCAAGGTGCTTGGCAACCTCGCCGACGAGGACTTGCTTCTGACCGTTGAGTTCAAACTCCACGGTCAGTGCGTTGAAGATCTCGGGAATCCCGTTCTCAGGGAACTGTGCGTCGAAAGTCGAACCGATGACTTGCTTGATCGTGCCAGTGCTGGGCATGTCTGTGGTGGCTCCGTCTGGAGTCGTGCGGCGGATCGTTCTGTGAGGTCGGCCGCGCCGCGGCACCCGACCTTGGAAATCATGCACGGACCCCGCAACCAATGAAGGTTGCGAGGGGGTAGGAATTATACCGGGAACCGCTGTCGAATGGTTCAGGGTTTGCGCTGTGGCATCGCCGGCGCTGGTTCGCTGTCCACGGGGTCGTCTGGCAGCCGTTTGCCCTGTGAAGCCGCAATGCTGTGCGCGCCAAAGCGCAGGGATTCGCCGTTTCGAGGCCGGAGCGTGGTGGTGTCGATTCCTGGATCAAGGCTGGTCAGCTGACCAGCACTCTGGAAGCCGAAGGGGGCGCCGAGGACTTCCCATGCAGTTGGAAGTTCCAGGGAGTACCAGAGGTTGTCGCCAAGCGTGACGTTGGGCGCCAGAATGCGTTCGGGATGTGGCGAGAACTTGGCAAGCGTGCCGGGTAGCCAGAACGCTAAGCATTTCTCAATGAGCACTCTGTTGACCGTTCCTGCATCGGGTGGGATGGAGTAGATCGCATCGGTTGGGTTAACAAGTGTGGCACGCGAGAGGACTAAGTCACGGACATTGACAATGGAAACCCCAGTGCCAACACTGTCGAAGATGCAACGATCAATCCGCATCTGATCAATTGCGGGCGCAAAGTTCGTATCGCCGTCTGGGCAGGGAGTTCCTACCTGTACGCCCACACGAATAGTCTTATTGAACGAACAACCCGTCACCGAAATGAGACCAGAGTTGCCGAGCACCTTGATGCCCACGCTCTGTGGCATATTTTTGTTGGGCACCATCATCAACCCGCGCACTAGTACTCGGCGCGAGTCATTGATCTCGACGGCAGCATCATTCCATCCATCCACCTGTACTTGATCAATGCGGACATTAGTCACCGAACGCAGGCGCACAGCATCCTGCTCTGCATCGGCGCGTGCGCTGTTGACGGTGCAACTGCGAAGTGTGAATTCCGCAGGCCATGGTTGCGCTGGGACTAGTTCGCCATCGCGTCCATCAATCACAACGGCAGCGCCGCGTGGGCTGAGAAACATGATGTTCTCAACGACCACATGCTTTGGTCGGCGGAACACCCATCCATCACCGTCACAGGCAACGGCGGCGGGAATGCGGTCGCGACTACGGATAAAGATCGGCTTTTCGCGCGTGCCTTGCAGCCCATCAATCACCTGAGAAACATGAAATCCCGCGGGAAAGATGATCTCATCACCGGGTTTCACATCTGCAATCAGGTGCTGCCATGTCTGCCCGGGCTGCACAAGAAACTGGCTGGCTCCGGCGATGTACGGCGGCGGCATGGTGCCGGGCTTTGTGCCTCCAGCAACGGGCTGCGCGCCCGCCGTTGGCACGAATGGTGGCGGCACAACCGTTGATGGTCCCACTGGTTGCGGCTGCGGGGCTGGAGTAGCACTGGCGGGTACGGCAGGCGTGGATGTGGTGCCTGCAGGCGGTGATTGCATGCAGGGCAGAACAGTCAGCAGGGCAGCAAGTGTCAAGGTGATCATGAGATGTGCACTCCGGGAGGTGGAGTATCGCCGATGCGGCGCGCGGGATCCGGCATGACAGCGCGCAGAAGCATCGCTCCAGGACCAAGATCAAGGGTAGTTGGAACAAGGTCAGCAGGCAGCAACACGGTGTCGCCGGCACGCAGATGCTCGGGGCGATGCCCGTGCGCTTCCATGACAGCCTCTCCTTGTACAAGCATCATGATGACAGGCGTGTTGTCGGTGGTGCACTCAAGTGGCGCAGCATCACCGGATGGAGATGCCTCGATCGCCTCAATCTCAAAGTAATCGTTCGCGCAAAGAATGGCAGCACGCAGACCATCGCTCCACAGCGGATTGGCACGTGCAATCGACGTGATTGGTCGATCAGGAAGACGCTGTGCCGCGCCGAACAAGATGCACTCCATTGCTTGCGCAATATGCAGTGGGCGCGCGGGGTCATTCCGATTCCAATCAAAGACACGGAAGGTTGTATCGCTGGGCGTTTGAACCTCTGCAACCATCACGCCAGCGCCGAGTGCATGACAGAGTCCACTCTCAAGTGGGATGCAATCACCGACGGCAACTTGTTCGCGAATCAAGAGATCGACAGCGCTGCCGTCAGCAATGGCGGCGCGAAACTGCGCGGGCATGACCGCGGGATGAACGCCTCGATAGATTGATGATCCTGGAGCCGCAGCAACGACTAGCCACGCTTCAGTTTTGAGATGTGCGCCTGGATGCAGACGCGCGTACTCGGCAGTAGGGTGGACTTGGACTGAGAGATTCTCTGCCGCATCAAGGTATTTAATGAGAAGCGGGAAGCGGCCGGATACAGCATGTGCACGTCCAAGCAACGCGCTGGCATGATGATCAATCAGTTGCGCCAAACTTTGGCCAGCGAAAGGACCAGTCGCTACGCGCGAGATGCCATCAACGACCGGCGGACCGAGGTCTGCAATTTCCCAACTCTCCCCAACGGGTGCTGCAGGTGGCGGTGGGATGGGTTTCCCAAGGCTTGCCAAGGAACGACCGCCCCAGGCGCGAGACTTGAGGATCGGTGCACATCGAAGAGGAGGCAGCGGCATGGAAGAACCACGGTACCGGGAGCCGACCGTGCCGTCAGAGGGTCATTCCCGTGATCTTGCCATCAAACACCAACTTCCCGTTGACCACCCCTTGGCAGTGCGACACAAATCGGCGTCGATTGAACTCCATGAGGCTGGCAAGCAGGTAGAGGG
>JBIKQN010000007.1:0-12992 GCA_044349615.1 Phycisphaerales bacterium | reverse complement strand
ATTCCTGTTCTCGCGGCAATTGCCGCACATTCGCCCCGGAGCCTCGCCCGTGACCACTGGACAACGCGCCAATCGAACTGTTCATACCGCCGTTGTTGGACTGCAATGGGGGGACGAAGGTAAAGGAAAGATCGTTGACCTGCTCACCTCTGAGCATGATGTGATCGTCCGCTACAACGGTGGCGCCAATGCTGGTCACACCGTGCAGGTGGGCGATGAACGCTACGCGCTCCATCTCATTCCTTCTGGCATCCTCTACAGCGACAAGACGTGTGTCATTGGTAACGGCGTAGTTGTTGATCCGGAAAAACTTCTGCAGGAAATTGACACGCTGCGCACGCGCGGCATTCACGTCGGCAGCAACCTTCGGATTAGTGATCGGGCCCATGTGGTCATGCCGTATCACAAGGAACAGGACGCCGCGCTTGAGGAATACCTCGGCTCCAAGACTGCACACGCGCAAGGGAACCTCTCCATCGGTACCACGCGCCGCGGCATCGGCCCCGCCTATGCGGACAAGATCCGTCGTTCCACAGCCATTCGCGTTGGCGACCTTCTTGACCCCGATTACCTGCGCAGCCGATTGCATGTGATTTGCACGTTGCGCACTGCGGAGCTTGAGGCTCTCGGAGTACACACAACCCCGCTTGACCCCGACGCACTTGCAACCCGTTACGCGGAGTTCGGCGAGCGCCTCCGCCCTCATATTGACGACTCGGTGTACGCGCTGCACGATGCCATCCGCGCTGGCAGTCGGATCCTCTTTGAAGGTGCGAACGCCAGCCTGCTGGACATCGATCACGGAACATTCCCCTACGTCACAAGTAGTAACTGCTCAACCCTCGGTATCCCATCCGGCACTGGCGTTCCCGGTAGTGCCATCGGTCGCGTGTTGGGAATTATGAAGGCGTACAGCACACGCGTTGGTGCGGGTCCCTTCCCGACAGAACTTGCGAACGACCTAGGCAATCGAATCCGCGAACGCGGTCGCGAGTATGGCACCACGACCGGTCGACCACGCCGTTGCGGCTGGCTTGATCTGGTGGCAGTTCGCTACAGCGCCATGGTGTGCGGGGCTACTGGTATTGCCTGCACGTTGCTTGATGTTCTCTCTGGTTTCGATGAAATCAAATTGTGCGTTGGCTACCGCCTGCCAAACGGCACCACGACAGATCGCTTCATTCCTGACGCGCACCGCCTTGAAGGCGTCACACCTATGTACGAAACCATGGCTGGTTGGAGTGCAGAGATTCGCGATGCGACCGATCGCAGCACGCTTCCACAGGCTGCACAGCGCTACTTGGCGCGCATTGAAGAGATCACCGGAGTGCCTGTTGAAGTAGTGAGCCTTGGACCAGAGCGAACCCAGACCCTTGTGGACGGACGGCGCGCCGTGGCGCTCGCTACCGCGTGAATGAATGCGAGTTCCCAGACACATTGCAATCATCATGGATGGCAACGGACGCTGGGCTGCCGCGCGCGGTCTGCCACGGATCGCCGGGCATCGCGAAGGCGCACGCCGGGTGCGTGGGATCGTCGAAGAGTGCGCTCGTATGGGCGTCGAAGCGCTGACGCTCTATTCCTTCTCCAGCGAGAATTGGAAACGACCGGAGGATGAGGTCACCGCGCTCATGGAACTTGCCCGTCATCAGCTGCAACTTGAGCGGCAAATGATGTTGGCCAACAACATTCGCTTCCGCCGCATTGGCCGCCGCGAGGGATTGTCCGCCCCCGTCCTCGCGGAGTTTGACCGCACCGAGGACGAAACCAGTAACTGCACGGGCATGACTCTGTGCCTGGCGATGAACTACGGTTCTCGGCAGGAAATGGTGGACGCGGTCCGCGCCATTGCCCTGCGGGTCAAGCGCGGAGACTTGGATCCGTCGGCCATTGACGAAGACACCATGGCTGCCGCCCTTGAAACCCACGGGCTGCCCGACCCGGACCTCCTAGTTCGAACCGCCGGAGAACGCCGTTTGTCGAATTTCCTGCTTTGGCAGGTAAGTTATGCAGAGATCTTTGTGACCGATGTCCTGTGGCCGGAGTTCAAGGTCCCGGAACTGCAGGCGGCTATCGCGGACTTTGCCGCACGGCGGCGAACCTACGGCGGGCTCGACGGGGCGCGATCGGCCGCAGCGACCTGACCCAGGGCGGCATCCGAGACCGAGAATGTCTCCAATCCGACCGAATTACCGGAGATTCCCGACATCCGGTTGCGTATACCCTGAAGGTCTGCCATGCCATTACACACGCGCGCCCTGTCATCCTGCCTGCTCGCCGTCTTGATGGCAGTTGTTGGCTTTGCAGCACGCCCTGCATCGGCTCAGTGCAACGATGCCACCCAAGCATGCACGACGGCGGCAAACTCCACCTGGCTTGGTGACCTGAACGCAGACAACCTTGTCAACCAAACTGATATTGACGTCTGGTCCAGTTGCATGCTCGGTCAACCGAACTACTGCATCTCCGGTGACTTCAATTTCGATGGCGCCATTGATGACGTCGATCGCAACTACTTGGGGCAGCTTGTCGCGATGGCGTCAGGGACATCCATCGGCAAGTTGCCAAAGGTATCGCTTTCAGAGACCCGAGTCCGCAAGCCAAACGACCAGACCGACCCCACCATCCCCCAATCGCGGTATGAGGAGATGCGCATTCCAACATCGGCCGCTGGTGTGGCTAGTGCACCCACCGTGAATGACATCATCGTCGGTGTCCCTGAGGTCCGAGTGTTTCAGGCGGGTTGGTTCTTCATCAAAGTCGCACGCTCTAACAATAACTCTGGCACCAGCCAAGTCAGCGGAACAATCGCAGTTGTGGAATCGCTTGAAGGTATGGCTTGGGTATCAAACCCCCTCGATACCCAGTCGCGCGGATTGGCTCTCCTTGCAGACTCTTCATTCTCTGGCGATGTCCTTGATGCGGTGCCTCCAGCACTGGTGCCATTCATCTTCTTTGGCAGCACCTCCCTTGCGTTTCCAACGGGCGCCGATGCCAATGGACGCGTATTCCCTGCGGAATTCAGCACCAATGTCACCCACTTGATTGTGTTCCGCAATCCGAATCCTGCCAATACCCGCGAGTTCCCAACCGTTGGACAGCGGGTCAATGTGCCGTCCAATGTTGATGTTGCTCAGGTTTGCGAGTTAGCGTGGGCGGTGCCCGGCGAGCTCACATTGCCGCCATGGGATGCCATTGTTGATGCCGTCACCATTGTTCGTGGAACAGACCAAAATATCTATGGCTGCATCTTTGCAGACAACGGCAAAGCCAACATTGGACCGGTTGGCAGCACCTCCGATTCATTTGCGCCACCACACATCTATCGATGCCGCAATGCGGGCAACCTGACCAAGGGTCCGACTGCCATCACCGCAACCAGCGACACCCCATTTGTCCGCAATCCATCATGCAGTGCTGATGTCACCGGATGCGGTGAGCCAAACGACGATGGCACCACCCGCAGTTGCTTCACTTCACAAACCGGTCCAAGTTGTTCCGACTCTGACTGCTGCAATGCAGTGTGCAATATTGATCCAAGTTGCTGCAACGTTGTGTGGGATCAGTCCTGCGCCAACCAAGCGGCCATCACCTGCGTTGGTTGCGGCAGCAGCACTGCAAGTTGCTATCAAACACATCAGACGCCTGCCTGCAGTGATGAAGCGTGCTGCGAACGCGTGTGCGCCATCGATCCCACTTGCTGCAATACCACTTGGGATTCCGACTGCGTAACCCTTGCGAACGCTAATTGCCTCGGCTGTGGCGTTGCCGGTAGCGGAGCGTGCGACACGGTGCACAGCCTGCCGTACTGCGACGATTCCAATTGCTGCACCACCGTTTGCAATCTCAATCCTTTCTGCTGCACGACGAGTTGGGATCAAACCTGCGTTGACACGCAGGCCGTCGCATGCCAGGGCTGCGGCGCCCTCAATACTGGTCCTTGCTGCATCGCACACGCTACGCCGTATTGCAACAACGGTCTTTGCTGCGCAGCAGTCTGCTCACTTGACCCCTTCTGCTGTAACTCTTCATGGGACATTAGTTGCACTCAAATTGCTCTCATCACTCCAAGTTGCAGTGGTGAAAACTGCTCATGCGGCGTCGCCACCGAAAGTTGCTTTGTTGTCCACACGGCAAATGGCTGCGCCGATTCGCTCTGCTGCCAAACCGTGTGCATCCGCGACCCGTATTGCTGCTTCGTTACCTGGGACGCAGCATGTGTTGAAATTGCCAATGACCTCTGCTCAACGCAGCCTGGATGCATTGATCCGCTGACGTTGCTTCCTGTGAACGGAAGTTGCTACATCGCCCATCCAACCACCGTTGGATGCGACAAGCCCGGCTGCTGCAGCCAGGTGTGTGCTGAACCCACATTCAACTACTGCTGCCAAATCGGATGGGACGAAGCATGCGCGGCGCGGGCCGTTGTGATTTGCGACGACTGCGGCGATCCGCTCGCAGGCAGTTGCTATTCCCCACACGCTTCGCCCAATTGCGCGGATGGGGCATGCTGCAATGCCGTCTGCAATATTGATGCATTCTGCTGTGAAGGCCAGTGGGATTCGCTCTGCGTCAGCACGGCTACCGTCAGTTGCGTGAGTCCAATCAGTGTGTGCGGCTCCAGTGATGCTTCGCTTCGAAGTTGCTGGATCCCCAACTACACCCGAGGCTGCAGCGATGGCGCGTGCTGCACAGCGATTTGCCAAGATATCGATCCGTACTGCTGCGAAGCCCGCTGGGACGCAGTCTGCGCTCGTGAAGCCACTTTCATTTGCGTTCCAACCTTCGTGGTGACCATCGGTCGCGAGGGCTGCCTGACGGCGCACGCTTCCGCCGGTTGCGCCAATGCGGATTGCAACCGCTCCGTGTGCAGCGTTGATCCTTCGTGCTGCACAACCGCGTGGGATCAAGGCTGCGTACTTGTTGCAACAGCCGTCTGCTCAGCCCCGGAATCATGCCCGGCAACTGGGGATTGCTTCGAGGCGCATGCAACCCCAGGATGCCTCGACTCATCATGCTGTAACGGCGTCTGCGCCGCGGATCCAGTCTGCTGTCAAGGCGAGTGGGACAGTGCGTGCGTGAGCCTTGCCCGCAGCCTGTGCAAGGTCCCTCCCCAAAGCGGTTGGACCTGCCCATGTCAGGGCGGATGCTTTGAGGTGCATGACAATCCTGGATGCGATGATGGCTCATGCTGCTCCATCGTGTGCAACATCAGCCCGTCGTGCTGTGATGCAGACTGGGACAACGCCTGTGTTTCCATCGCGCGTGAATACTGCTGCGGCGCCCCCGGCTGCGGCTCGGGCTGCAACAAGCCCTGCTTGATTCCTCACCAAGAGCCCTACTGCAACGATCCATACTGCTGCGATGCTGTCTGCCGCAATGACCCGTTGTGCTGCAGTGCTTCTTGGGATGCACTGTGCGCCGCTGGTGCCTTGGCCCGTTGCGGAAGCGCCTGCGGACTTGAGGAGTCTGGCGATTGCTATGTGGAACACGACCTTCCTGGCTGCAACAATGGCAACTGCTGCAGCAAGGTCTGCGTTGCTGATCCTTCCTGCTGCACGATCGAGTGGGACTCTGGGTGCGTTGCATTGACTTCGGATCCGTTGTACGCAGCAAGTTGCATTCGCCCTGCATGCGGCGATTACAACGCCGGCTCATCCTGCGAACCACACCCTGGTCAAGCATCCAGTGATCCCGTCTGCTGTGCAGCTGTCTGCGCCCAAGACGCCTTCTGCTGTGACACCCAGTGGGATGCCGACTGCGTGGATATTGCCCGAACCATCACCTCGTGCGGCTGCACCTATGAGTGCGGCGATATCTGCGCGGGCGATTGCTGCCGCCCACACGAAAATGGCGCCTGTGACGATGCAGCCTGTTGCGCATCGGTCTGCGCTCAGGATGCCTATTGCTGCGACACCCTATGGGACAGTGTCTGCGCCGGAGTGGCGCGAACAACCTGCACCGGTAAGACCGACGCTTGCCCCGTTCCGCCATGCGGAAGCGACCTGTTACAGGGCTGCTGCGTTCCAAGCGCGCTCCCCAACTGCTCGGACGAAAGTTGCTGTAACCGAGTGTGCCTCGTTGATTCCTTCTGCTGTGACACTTCATGGGATGTCACCTGTGTGAACCTCGCTGCCAAGGAACCATCCTGCGGGTGTGAGTCCAACACGTGCGGTGATCCGAGTAACGGAAGCTGCTTTGAAGTGCACGCCACTCCATTCTGTGATGAAACTGGTTGCTGCCAAACCGTGTGTGCATTCCAACCATCATGCTGCGCAGTGCAATGGGATGCCAACTGTGTAGCAACCGCCCAGTTCTTCTGTGGCGACCCAACCTTCACTGGCCTGCTTGATGCCTACCGAGGAGGTCCGATCGGCGACACTGGTCGTGCGCATCCACCTGCTGGCTGGATCCCACCGCGCGAACGTGCTGCTATGCGTCAACCGAAGCCGCTCCCGCCGTCCATCCCGATGCCCAAGCGCCCCGCCGTTGAAGTACAGCCAATCCCTCGATCCGATGGCGGATTGATCCAGATGGCGCCAGGGAAGCAGATGGGCGTTTCTCCGAAGGCTGCCCCAAAGGCTGCCCTAAAGGCTGCACCAGAGGCTGCACCAGAGGGCACGCTAATGAAAGTCCCGTGATGGCTGCGCTATGAGATCGCCCATTGCCATCTGACTCAGGTCGTTTGTCAAATCCGTGATGCGACGCACTACAAGGTGCGTGACTCCAGATCGATGCTCCACCGTGCCCTCTGCCAAGAGTGCCGTTGCGTTGCGCACAATGGCGCGAACCCGCTGATACACGCGTGGACGAATGATGAGATTGGCGATGCCGGTCTCGTCCTCAATGGTCACGAACACTATTCCGGAAGCTGTGGATGGCCGCTGCCTGCACAGCACCAATCCAGCGACCGTGGCAGTTGGTCGATCAGACGCCTCCCCGATGGCGCGCAGGCGCACACACTCTGTTCCTCCACGGCGCCTGATCGATTCCCGCAGGAATCGGATTGGATGGTCATGAAGCGACAGTCCAGTGCTCGCGTAATCGGCAGCAACTGAGCGAAACTCTGAAACCGGCGGCAATGGCTGCGGCAGCATGTCAAAGAGCGTGGCGCCGCGCGATGCTGCATCGTCAAGAACAGGCGTATCACCCCCGCGTAATGCGCGCACCTGCCAGAGAGCCTGCTGGCGTGAGACACCCATGCCCGCAAAGGCGTCCGCAGCAGCCAAGCGCCGCAGCGCGTGCAGGCTGCAACCAGACGCGCGCCACAATGATTCCACCGATGTGAATGCACGCCGTTCTGGCTGACTGCGCACCGCGGCCACCACCGCTCGACCATCTTCTTCACGCAAGCCAGCCACCATGCACAAGCCAAGGCGGAGCGCCGGATGGGAAGTTGCTGCCTCAAGCGTGCAATCCCATGCGCTTTCTAGGACATCAACTGCGCGAACATCAACTCCATGCTCACGCGCATCACGAACCAACTGTGCGGGCGCGTAAAAACCCATCGGCTGACTGTTAAGGAGCGCGGCCGTGAATGCCGCAGGATGGTGACATTTGAGCCACGCGGAGCTGTAGACCAAGAGTGCAAAGCTTGCCGCATGGCTTTCTGGGAAACCATAGCCAGAGAATCCCTGAATCTGCCCGAACACCTGCGCCGCAAACTGCTCTGAGTAGCCGCGGGCACGCATCCCCGATTCCAACTGCTCCTTGAACGCAGCGATCTGATTGCCAGATCGCTTCCATGAGGCGATCGCGCGGCGCAATCTGTCTGACTCGCCGGGAGTAAACCCGGCCGCAACCACTGCAAGCAACATCGCTTGTTCTTGGAAGAGCGGCACTCCAAGCGTCTTGCCAAGCACTGCACGAATGGTCTCGTTGGGATAGTTCGTCTCTTCAATACCATCGCGGCGGCGCAGGTATGGATGGACCATATCGCCCTGAATAGGTCCAGGGCGAACGATGGCCACTTCTATGACAAGGTCATAGAAGCAGCGTGGTCGTAGGCGCGGCAACATACTCATCTGTGCGCGGCTCTCAATCTGAAACACTCCCACCGTGTCTGCGCGACATGTCATCTCATAGGTCGCTGCATCTTCCGCCGGAACAGTGCGGTATGTCAGCATGCCAGCACCTGTTGGATCACATGGCCAACCCGGTGCCGGATGGGCATTTCCCAAGTCGATCGCCTTTCGAATGGCCGTGAGCATGCCAAGCGCCAATACATCCATCTTCAGCATGCCCATGGCGTCAATGTCGTCCTTGTCCCACTCGATCATCGTGCGCGCATCCATGCGCGCATTGCGCACCGGTACAAGTTCACAGAGCGGGCCATCAGTGATGATGAAGCCACCAACATGTTGTGAAAGATGACGCGGGAATCCTTCAAGTGCCGCCGCGATGCGGATTGCTTCCGATGATTCGGGCGGAACTCCAAGCGCTTTCGCTGCTTCACGCAGGGAACTGCGTTCACGGAAGCAGATCACTTCCGCGCACAATGCCGCGCGAGACCGTCCCCATGTCCGGTAGATGAACTGAATGACTTCTTCACGCCGTTCGTGCTCGAAGTCAACATCAATATCCGGAGGCTCGTCACGCTCACGGCTGATGAATCGCTCGAACAGCATGTCAGCACGAGCAGGGTCAACAGCCGTGATTCCTAGGCAAAAACAGATGGCGCTGTTAGCAGCAGCGCCTCTTCCTTGGCACAAGATGTTGTTTGCACGCGCAAAGCTGACAATGGCATGAACCGTAAGGAAATAACACGCATAGCCAAGTTCAGCGATGACTGCGAATTCATGTTCAAGTTGCGCACGAACTTTCGCTGGGATACCAGTTTCGGGCGGAGCGGCATTCGAAGTTTGCTCGCCTGTCTGTGACGGAGCATCCGATGACGAAGCACGAACAGTTGGCCAGCGCTGCGCAGCGCCCTCCTCTACTAAGCGCCGCAAATGCGTCATCGGTTCAACTCCAGGCGGCGCCACCTCGCGCGGATAGTGATAGCGAAGCATGGACATGGAAAATCCAGAACATCGCTCTGCTACATACGCACTGCGAGCAATGGATGCTTCCACTACATCACGCGGGACATCTGCAAGCAATGCGCGGATTCCTCTGCCATCGACCATGTGCCTTGCATCATCGGGAAGCAGGCGCGGACCCTGATACGCACAACCATGACCGCGGTCGATTGCACGGGTGCGCTCGAATCCCCGGAGTTCTTGCACCGTATGCCCTGCGCGAATCGCAGTGAGTACGTCATGCAATTCCTGCCGCTCCCTTACGTGACAACACGGATCATTGCTCGCGAGGAGCGGCACGCACATTTCAGAAGAAATCCACTCTAATTGCAGTAGTTGAAGCACTTCATCGGGTCCAGACTGAGGCACGAAACCAAGCGAGAGGCGGTCATCGTCAAACACGGTTCGAAGCCAGCGGAGTGACTCCAGAAATCTCGGCTGCATTGCACCGTAGTCAGGCGGCGACATCACGATTGCCTGGACACCTTGAATGGCGAATGGCGCAAGTTGCCGATGTGCACCCGAGATCCGACTCGACCCATCATCTGAGTCATTGCCTGGCTCGCCGCTACCCAGCGCCTGCACGCGTTCATCGACTAGATCATGGAGCCAAAGATGACAAGCCGAAGCGTTGCGCACGTCGGCTCGTGATTCGATACCCGCTTCAAGTGCTGCCGCATTGCCAGCCATCGACTGCGTCCAACCCGCTCGACGCTTTCCAAGCGTGAGCAGCCGGCAGAGGCGCGCGTAGCCATCAAGCGATTCGGCCAGCAACACCAGATCAAGGTGCGTTGGCTCATCATCTATGCCAAGAAGGAAACTGCACCGGGTTCCCACCACTAACTGGATGCCCTGCTGTTTCGCCGCAACATGCGCACGCACCACACCAGCCATGGAGTGCCGGTCTGCGATTGCCACAGCACCAAGCTGCAGTTCGACCGCGCGAGCAATGATCTCTTCGGGATGGCTTGCACCTTCAAGGAAGGAGAAGTTGCTGATCGCCGCGAGTTCGCAGAATGGTGAATTTCCAAGCACAGCAACCATGGCCTTGCCTTTTGTACGGTGTTTGTTAGTATAGTCATTTGTCCAGTGGAATCAAAAGCGGCAGCGCCGAATACGCTGCAAGGCTCCACTGTCCCCTCGCCCATATCACTCATGCGCATTGCAACCCTCCTACTTCTTGCTTCCGCGCTGCTCTCTGCAGCGTTCATCAATCGCCATGCCGTTGCGACTGAACCGCCATCGGTACCGAATCAAGCAAGCCCAGCCGCACCAGTTGCGCCGCCCGCTACGCAGATGCCGCAGTCGCCACTATTCGATAGCCCGGAAGCCGTGACCGCTGCTGCAAATGCAGCGCCTGAGCGAACAATGCCAGTTGATCCCGTGCTACTTCAAGCCGGGAAGGTGGTCGCAGGCGATCGATCGATCTTCATCACCTATGAGGGCAACACCTACATCTTTGCTGACACGAATACGCGCGATGAGTTCAAACGTGACCCAGCGCGCTTTGCCGCCCAACAAGGCGGCGCCTGCGGACGCATGGGGCCACTCGGCGGACTCGGCGATGCGCGAATCTATGGATTGCAAGAAGGGATGCTCTACTTCTTTGCATCCGACGATTGCATGAAGTTGTTTCGCGTGCAACCGCGGCGCTACATGGAACCGCTTGATGAAATGCCACTCGGTACACCAGAGCAACAAACAGCGGGTCTAGCCGCGGTTGATCGATGGGTTGCCTGGGCGGGCGGCAAAGAAGCCATCAAGGCTGCCAATACCTTTACGCAGACCTCGATACGCCGCGTGCTACAGGGCGGTCAATCATGGGACATTACTGAGATTTTGGAGTTTGCTGGTCCACACACCATGCGCCGCATCGATATCTGGCAGAAGGTGGGCGGCACGCCAAAGGATCACTATCGATACGAAACGGTGGTGACGCCTGATACTGCATTCATTGTTTCTAGCAATGGCCGTACAACTCCACTCCCCGATTCACGACGCAAGGCGTTTGAGCGATCGATGAATCGCCAGCCTTATGCAATCCTCCGCGCCCGCTACCGTCCCGAGGCAGGACTACTTGCCTTAAAGACCGGAGAAGGAACGCTTGGCGATGCACGCTGCGACTACATCGCCACATGGTTTGAAAGTAACGCCACCTACTTAGCCATTGATCAGGCAACCGGTCGACTCGTTCAGATCAGTTATGCCGGTCGCGATGACGAAGCGCGTGTTACATCATTGACATTGGATGCCGTGGCCTATGCCGATCGAGGTGCACTTCAACTTCCCACGCAATGGGTCGTTTCCCGGACTGGCGAGAAGGACGGGATAAAGGGCCCGTTGGCTACCGTGGAAGTGGCAGCGACAGTGGAAGCGATGCCGCCAAAGTCCTGGAAGGCAAGCCAGACAACTCCACCTACGGCGCCAGCGGCTCCGTAGTCACTGCGGCTGCGAAACCCCAGACGACGATGAAGCAGGCGTTGCTGCTGCAGGGGCAGCCGAACTCGTGCGCCAAAAACGAGCCGTGTATGTCCACGACTCGCGTTGGCCAGGAATAGGGGCATAGGTGCCAAAGTTGCCGCGATTCTGAGCGCGCCGCTGATAGACGGGATCCATTTCCGTACCTTCAACAGCACCCGCATTCACACAAGACCACTGCACCAATTCAGCACCCACCTCACGTGCGGCTTCAAGTGCTTCGGCATCACCAGCCTGAGGAGCCGATGCAAGAAACGCACTTGAGCCAATTTCTGTTGCCGTTCCCGTCGCAGGTGCAGCCTGAACAACCTGTGCCTCAAGCACAGGTGTCATTCGATCTCCGCGATAGTTCATCAGGAATGGATTAGCGGTACATCCAGTGAGAAAGACAACTGGGAAGACGAATGCAAGAACTCCAAATCGCACGAGTGTGCGGGCATGTGTCACGGCAAATGTGCTGTTCATGCACGGCATCTTACGCTTCGGCGCGCCGCGCGCGACCCTCTCCAAGACGAGCATGCAATTGATCAACAAGTTCGCCGATGGCACGCTCAGTTGCAGCACGATGATCGTTTCCGGAATGAACGCCGCCATGGCGGCCACCGTGTTCAGGCGCATTGAAAGCTCCACGCTCATGCGTGCCGCATGCTGCCATACCAACGGCACCTCCAAGAAACGGCATTCCGCCGGGGCAGCGTCCTATGCGTGCGGCAGTCAGCAGAATCCGCTCAATGCCTTCGCCGCGTTCGTGTTCACCAAGATGCATGCGCTGTATCCGCGGCCGCAACAGTGACCAAAGGTGATTGGCATCGCGGGTTGGTGCGCCAAAGTGAATCGTGCCAATGACAGCTGGGAGCCGCGCCCGTTCAATGCGCACTGCAAGCGATCGCACTCCGCGACCATTGCTGCAACCGATGCGGCTTGTACGTGCGGATCCGCCTTGACTTCTATTGCCATGTCCTGCAACTGCAAGTGCAGCACAAAGCGATTCCACCGCTTGCTTGCATGCAGTATCGACTGCTTCTTGCTGTGCACATGGCGATGCAAACACAAACTCACCAACAATCGGACTCGGAGGAGCCACTGCACGAAATGGCCACGCCCGTAGACCAGCCGCCATATCCAGCCGCTCCATGAGTTCAGGACCATAGCGATCGACAAGTGCCGAACGGGCAATCACCCTCGCCTCGCCGATGCGGGTGAGATTCACTTCACGAAGCGCGGTGCAGATCGCTTCCGGGATTCGCAAACATTCAAACGGGAGCTGTTCGACTGGCGTGGTGCCGAGAGCCGCATGATGCGGATTCGGGCTGCCATGCGTATGCGTATGTGCATGTGCATGTGCCTGTGCATGTGCATGTGCATGTTCCGGCGCATTCACACGCCCATATCCAAGCGCCATGCCCATCGCCTGTACGACGGCTTGGCCGCTCGTTGGAGCACTTCCAAGGGCATGCTCCATCCCGCGCCGCGTCAGTCCGCGGCTGATGCGAC
>JBIKQN010000205.1:0-4100 GCA_044349615.1 Phycisphaerales bacterium | reverse complement strand
TACCGCCCCACCACACAGAAGCTGCTGGATTTGGTGCGCCGGCACGACCAACGCTTTCGCGTGAGTTTCTCTGTCAGTGGCACCGCACTGAAACAGTTGGAGGAGTGGGCCCCGGATGTCCTTGACACCCTGCGTCGCTTGGTTGATACCGGCGCGTGCGAATTGCTTGATGAGACTAGCCACCACTCGCTGGCGTTCCTCTTTTCACGCGCCGAATTTGATGAGCAGGTACGCCTGCACCGCGCGGAGATTGCGCGACTCTTCAATGGCTACAAACCAACCGCGTTCCGCAACACGGAGCTCATCTACAACAATGAACTTGCTGGCCATGTGGCTTGGCTTGGCGACTACAAGACCATGGTCTGCGAAGGCGTCGACCGCCTACTCGCCGGGCGCAGCCCCAACTACGTGTACGCGCCGCCTGCGCAAGCAACGCCGCCCGGGCACAACCCAGTTCGTCTGCTCCTGAAGAACTACCGGCTTTCCGATGATGTTGCGTTCCGCTTCAGCGATCGCAATTGGAAGGAATGGCCGCTGGACGCGCAGCGCTTTGCCAAGTGGGTCAACCAGATCAATGGCGATGGTTACCTCTGCAACTTGTTCATGGACTACGAGACGTTCGGCGAGCACCAATGGGCTTCCACCGGCATCTTTGACTTCTTGGACAAGCTGCCCGAAGCCGTCTTTGACGCGAACCCGGGGCAGAATGGGTTCCTCACCGTGAGCGAGGCATCCGCCGCTCATCGGCCGGTTGGTGAGTACTCCAGCGAACAATTCATCAGTTGGGCTGACAGCGAGCGAGACCTCTCCGCGTGGCTTGGCAATCCGCTGCAAGACAACGCGATAGCGCAGTTGTACGAACTGGAAGCCGGAGTGCGCGCCCGCCATGCGGCTGGCGATCCGTGGATTCTTGAGGATTGGCGCAAGCTCACCACCAGCGACCACTTCTATTACATGTGCACCAAGTACTGGGCCGACGGTGACGTGCACAAGTACTTCAGCCCCTACGACAGTCCGTACGACGCCTACATCAACTTCATGAATGTGCTGGACAACCTACGGACGCGGGTTGGGAGCTGAAGTTTCAGATCACCGCAGGTCACCCCACAGGCTCACGCAGCTCGCCTGCTAGCCGGCGAGGAGATGGCCGTCGGTCCGCCAGTTCGGCGACATTGGCAGCCACATGCTCATCAAGCATGGGGGCATTCGGTCCGCCAAGACGAGTGAGGCGTGACGCTTGGCGTCGATCCGCGGACATCGCCCGCACGGTGACTAAGGCCATCATGACCGCCCATGCTCCAAACCCTGAAAGCGCAAGGGTCCGAAGTGAGACGATCGGCACACTACGGACGGCTGGTGCCATTTCAACCAGATACATGGTTGATGCTGAGTTCAAGTTGCGCGCAGAAAGAATGGCCATGATTTCATGGGCACGATCGGCATAGGCCGCAAGCGTTTCCGTCAGGGTGCCGAGCCGCTTTGTGGATGCCTCTAACGCCGTACGCGATGCGGATCGCTCCTGAACCGTGGTCTCAAGCCATGTTTCGAATTCCGATGTTGTGGTGCGATCAATGACGTCCAGTTCAGCTTGAAGCTTTCGGTCCGTCAACTCCCGGCGGTACTCCACGTCCCGGCTCTTCACAGCCTGTTCGATGACCCGATCAATGAAGGTGCCATCCACATTTGCAAGAATGCCTGCTTGCCGAGGATCGTCAACGCTTGGATCCGGCGATGCACGACGAACCATCCGAGTCTCGTTGGCGTAATCGGTGAATGCATCCGTGAGGACGCGAGCTCGCTCCTTTGCACTGTTCAGTTCTGATTCAAGAAGTTTGCGGCGGGTAGACCTGATGGAGGCATACCCATCCGGATCACGCGACTTCGCCTCCTGCATGGTGTCTATATATGCAGGAATGACCATGTTCCGCCGAATGGAATTCACTTCGTGGCCAAGGTCGACGATGGATGCGCCCTTGGAATCCTTGACGTTGTCCGACCCCGGAAGCTTGCTCATCGCCTGAATGGAACTGCTGAGTGAGTCAATGAAACTCTTCATCCGCTCTGCGTGAATAACCGCAGCAGCAGCTTGGTTGTCTGGTGCGATCTGCGCAGCTGATGCCCGAAGTTCCTTTCCAAGCGGTAATGGATAGTCATAGGCACGTGCGCCAGCAACATCCGAAGCACGTGCCCATTCCACAGGGATCGCGCCAAGTAGGCGTTCCATCTGTCCGTCCGTGATGGCTCGAGCAGGCGAGCCAAGCAAAATCGTCAGCGAACCACTGCTAAGTGCCTTGGACTTGGCGGCAAACTCTGCCTCAAGTGCACTGCGCTCGGTTGCCGTCAACTTACTGTTGGACAGTTTCTGCAGGTACTCACTGCGCAACATATCAAGGTCATCCCCGCCTGCCACGATCTGTAAGTTTCGGCATAGGTCAGGCAGAGTGATGATGTCCTCAAGGCCTTGGGCCCGCCATACGGGCTCCACGACGGATGTTGCAACAATGTCCTGCGGACTGAACGGCGCGCGGTTGGGGTACCGCCCGTCGCGGGCCCCGGTAAAGGTTGGCGTGATCTCCATCAGGGCCACGCGGTCCACAGGCGGGAGCGCCCGTGACACCGCAAGTGCTGCGGCGGTCAGCAGACCAACGACAACCGTTGCCATGCCAAACCGACGGCGATGCCACTGGAGGAATCCGAAGATGTCCACGGATGCCCCCTCCTCAACAAATGCGTCCGCCCCGAACGAATCCGACCGATGTGCATCTTGACTCATAGCCCAATTGTAACCAAATCAACCCCGCGCTACCCGTTCGCCGTCCACGCCCTCGCGCTCACACCAACGACTGACCACACACGCGGTCCATGCGCGTTGCGCTGCGCCCTCATCGCCAGCGCGGGCCTCGAGAAGCGCTGCGTGACAAATCTTGCCATCCAAAATGCCTTGTGATTCCAAGCGCTTTGGCGAAAGGGTGGCCTCGGCCCACTCTGCCAATGGGCCAGAGAACCACGCGCGCAACGGCACGCCAAATCCTTGCTTGGAGCGGTCAGCAATGCCATGCAGCGCCTTTGGGAGCCGACGCCGGAGCGACTCGCGTAGGAGCAATTTCCCTACCGTTCCGTCGGTCCGCCAGACCGGAGGAATCCTCCAGGCGAAGTCAAAGAGACGGGTATCTAACATCGGGTCACGCGCTTCAAGCCCGGATTCCATGCTGCAGCGGTCAAGTTTGGTGAGGATGTCATCTGGCAGATAGTTGGTCTGATCGCGTAGCAGCAGTTCGTCAAAGAATCCATCCGGGTCGCTCGGGAATTGCCGCGGCATGTCACGCGCTTCACGAGCAATGGTGCTTGACCAAAGGTCTGAAGGCAGTCGCTGAATAAGCGAGGCTGGATTCAGCCACACCGCAAAGAACGACCGCCAGAGTTCCTCGTCGTCCGCCGCGCGCAGGCTGATGGCCGCCTTGTGCATCAGTCTGCCACGCTGCGTGCGCCGCAGCGCGCCAGGTAGCACACCCTCGATCGGTCCCAGTGCGCGGTCCCATGTGTCGCCATTCAGCATCTCAAGCGCATCAGCCATGCGACGGCGAGCAAAGAGCGGCACCGAACGAATCCAGCGCGAGAGAGCAAAGCCGCGAAGGTGGCGTTCGTAGCCGCCAAAGAACTCATCGCCGCCATCGCCCGTCAGGACAACGCCCACAGATTGCCGAGCGAATCTAGATACTGCAAGTGTTGGAATGGCGCTCGAATCAGCAAATGGCCCATCAAAACATCCAATACTGTCTTCAACGAGCGAAACGAGATCCTGGTCTTTAATCATCACTTCATGATGATCTGTACCGAGCGCCTTTGCCACAGCGCGCGCATGGGCTCGTTCGTCGTACTGCGCGTTCTCAAATCCAACGGTAAATGTTCGGAGTGGTTCAACACCTGCGTGGCGCATGGCGGCTACTACCAAACTGCTATCGATGCCACCAGAGAGAAATGCACCGAACGGCACATCACTCATCAGGCGACGGCGGACGGCGGACTCAAGAAGCCCATCAAACGCGCGCACCATTTCTGCGCGGTCGCCGTGAAAGCCCTGCGCGCGAGCCGCGGCGGCG
>JBIKQN010000204.1:0-4121 GCA_044349615.1 Phycisphaerales bacterium | reverse complement strand
CTCGTCTTCGGCGATTCGCCACCCTTCCGGAAGACCAAGTTCTGGAGAAAATGCCCCGGCAATCTGCATGAAAAATCCATCGATTGTGGAGATGGACATTCGGTGCAACGCATCAACAACCTCTCGGAGTACGGCTGCGTATTCCTCCGCAGTGGCAACGCCAACCTGTGATTCATCAGAAAATCGCAGTCGTTCCCCGGTGTCAAAGCTGCCGAGTGCCAAGTGCCTCAGCACGCGCTCCAATATCTCGCCAGCTGCCTTGCGGGTGAATGTGACAGCAAGAATCCGGTCGGGTGAAGCGCTCCCAGTTGCGCGACGTTCTTCAATCATCCACCGAATCAGCCGATTGGCAAGCAAGTAGGTCTTACCACTGCCAGCATTTGCGATGACAACGGAGCGCGTGATCATGACACCACCTCGCCGCGCAGGCCACGCATCCCAACGCCGTACACCGGAGCCAACGGATCATCGGGATCCGGTTCGTAGTCAGGGTCGCGCGTGAATTCACCGGCAACGATGGCTTCGGCGATACGTTCTGCCTCTGCCTCCGCTTCACCGAGAAACGCGCCATCCCAAGTGGATGCCAGCAACACCGCCGTGTCCGCCGGATTGGATGGAAGCGCAAAGTACCCAAGATTCTCAGGTGAAACGGCAATTCCAACCGAGCGAAGCAAGACCGCGTACAGCGGCAGTTGCAAGTCCAACCACCGACCCTTTGGTTTGCGATGTTCCCCTTCAGGGTCCATTGCCTTCATTGATGTCTTGTAGTCAAGTGCTGCGTATCCGCGTGTCGGATGCATATCGACTCGGTCAATCCTGCCTTGCAAGTACAGACCTGTTGTACCGATCACCGGAGCTGGTCGACCATGCTGGTCACGCGGATGCATGGCAAACGAGATTTCAGAATGCACAACCCGCCACCCCTCCGCAGCCCATGCAGCCTGAGCATGCGCAAAGGCCGTGAGGCGCTCCCGCGCAAGGGCAAACTGCACTATGTAGGCGCCTCGAATTGACTGTGGGTAATCGTTGTTGCGAATCGCATCAAGCGCCGCATGAACACGCTGCTCAATTGCCGCTGCGTCCAACATGGCTGGGTCGCCACTGGCTGTTCGCTCGGCTTCGTCACGACCCCATGCCTGCAATGCTGCATGCACCAGATTCCCAAAGCCCATGGGGTCGAGTTCCACCGTGCCGTCATCTGCACCGTCAAGCAGCAAGCGCGGGTCACGCTTGAGACGAAAGAGTGCCGGGCAGCGCAGGTAGTCACGAAACGCCGTGACACTGATTGACTTCACTTGACTGGCACCCGCAGGCACTAGATTTATAGAGAATTCACCCTGATTTGCAGCCATTCCACTCCAGCGCGCTACTGATGAACGAACCGACTTCGGGTCACCAATCCATGCCATTCGCCGCGCAAGTTCTTCACCCTGAAGACCAAGAAGTAACCGCGATGGCTGAAGCGGGTCTCCGGCCATCTGCGTCCGCCCCGTGACGAGTCGAATGAATCGCTTACGCGAAAGCAACGCGTGCAAGATCCATGCATCACGCGCCTGGCGCCTCATGGCACACGGCATTCCAAGCCGCGCCCGCACTGAATCCGGAAGCCACGGATCAACTTCCATCCCTCCGGGAACGATGCCATCATTCATTCCTGTCAGCACCATGTCCGGCGCATCATCAATACCCGCATCAAGCCACTGCATTAACTCAATGCCGTCATCCGAACCCTCTGTGGACAGAATCGTCGCAGTCATTGCTTCACGGATAAGCACTAAGAACTGCGCCGAATCAAGGTCAGCAGTAAATCGCACGGGCACTGCAAGCAACTCTTCGGCTGCCGCATGAAACGCCTTCGCAGATTCCCGACCCGATGGCGACGCGTCCCTGGATACCGTACCGAGCAACTTTCGAAGTGAAAGCACTGTATCCACCGCCGATTTCGACTTCGAAAGCGGCAACAGCAGCTGATCGATATGTTCAATGATCGCCGCCATGTGGTCATGATTTCCAGCAGCAAACTCAATACGGTCTGGCAGTCCATCTGCACCACTACTTGCCGCATATTCAGACATGGTTGCCACCGGTCTAGAGCAGCCCTGTTGAATCAACCACGCCTCCATCTCTGGGTGTCGCACCAATACTCCAGCCGTTGCACACGACCGAATGCGTAGGTGGTCTGCAACAGCAGCAAGCAACATTCCAAGGGGTCCATCGCTCGCGGTCCGCGATGGCAATGGATTGACCGCAACACCGCAGGACGGCAACAACGAAGCAACCTGAGCCGCCACCCCTTCATCCGGAACGGCGACTGCCATATCACAACTCCGACGCGGAGCCGGCATGGCCACGAGCGCGTCCAGCACGGCTGCTGCCTGGTCGGCGGGTGTATCCGCCAACATGATGATGTCTTGCGGAACTACCACTGCAGCGCGAGCCCACGCCGCGTGTTCAGGAAACCCGTCACTATCCAACGGTGCCGGCAGCTCCGAGTGGGTGCCATGAACCAAGATCGAGATGGCAACACCACGATCTGACAACGCGCCGAGCAATTCCCGCTGAATCCGTTCCGGATCAGCAAGAAGCACGAAGATCCTGGATATGCCGCCAGCATGCAGTGCACCTGTCCGGCAGGCCGCGCGGGTTGCGCTCGATTCATCAATCGATTGCTCGCGCTCAAGCGCGCTGCGCCATCCACTTTCGAGTGCGATCAATGCATCCCAGCGAGCAAGGTCCAACTCCGGCATAGTGGCACGCAGTTCCGCGGCCACGCTGCTGAAATCAGAACACGCACTTGTCACATCACGATGCAAAGTTGCGATGCGTGCTGCTAGTGCGTCAATGCTTGCCTGCTCAAGCGGCTCGCCAGGGACGGCATCGATTCCGCCCGGCGACAACGCCGATATCACGCGCGCTTCGGCGCTGATGATGGCGTTCCGCCATGACAACTGGATACCAAGTGATCCAAGCACACTTGCCGAAGGCACCACAAAGCGTGAAGCGAGTCCGGCTGGCGTCACCACCCGCGGCGCTATGAACGCTTGCCCAGCCTCACGTGCCAACGAAACCAGATGTCGCTCACATGCCCGGCTCGCCCGCGACGCCGGAACCATGACCAGCGCATCGGACAAGTCCACAATTCCATCGCGAACATGTGCTGCCGACACCGACCACACATGCTCTGCAAGTGCACGCGTGAGCGATGGGCCGTCCGGAAGGCGAATCGTGGTGAATCTCATGTGCGTGAATCATCTCAGGGAGCGGTGAAGCAAGTACTTCCACCGTGAACATATCCCACTTTTTTCAGGCGTGTTCTGCCGCCCGACCGCCGACTGCAGATGCCTCTTGGGCGACACGCCGGACCAAATCATCCAACACACGCATTTGCGCGTCACGAACACGTTCGTCGGCTGCGCACACATTCACATGTGCCAACTTTCGTCCAGATCGTGGTGCCTTTCCATAATCATGAAGGCGGGCTCCAGGAACAGATAGAAGGTCGCAGCGATTCGGCATGACACCGATGATGTTCACCATTCCACTCAACCCTCGTGCATCAGTGCAACCGAGTGGCTCGTCCGTCACCGCGCGTACATGATTTTCAAATTGACTTGTCACCGCACCGTCAATCGTCCAATGACCCGAGTTGTGAACTCGTGGCGCCATTTCATTTGCAATGAGCCCATCCAGCGTCACGAAGAATTCGATGGTTAAGACACCAACATGCCCGAGCGCTTCCATGACTGCACGAACCGCTCGCTCGGCCTCCATCTGCATCGCTACAGATATCCCCGGCGCAGGCGCAATGCTCCGTCGCAGGATTCCAGCTTGATGTTCGTTCTTGTTGAGTGCCCACATTCGAACATCACCATCACGAGAACGGACGGCGATGATGCTGATTTCAGCGGTGAAGTCAACAAATGCCTCGTAAATGGCTGGCGCACCATGCACTGCGGCCCACGCATTGCCAAGATCACGCACGGAACGCACCACGTACTGACCCTTGCCGTCGTAGCCCAAACGGCGCGATTTCAGTACGGCTGGTACTCCAATTCGCCCACACGCCGCTGCCAATTCGGCTTCGGTTGCCACAGCCTCAAAGGGCTGTACACGAATGCCGC
>JBIKQN010000203.1:0-4124 GCA_044349615.1 Phycisphaerales bacterium | reverse complement strand
CGAGTGATGCTCGGTTCTGCGGGGCAAGAATCGCCTCATATGCGCGGACGCGTGCGTCGGCTGTTGGATGTGCCTCAATAGCATCGGCAATGCGAGCAAGCCGTACAACATCATCAAGCGGATCGAGTTTGGCAAGTGCGGCAAGTGCTTCGCGACGTGCAACGCGGGCTTCATCGGGAGTGCCGCCTTCAACTTGGTCTGCAAGGAGAAGCACCATGTCCCATGCGGGGCGGCGTTCTGGAGCCATGCGTGCGCATCGGAGCGCAAGTGCAAGACCGGCTTCATAGCCTTCGTCAGAGATATCGGGGTCACGTGTAAAGGGGTAGAGATCAGCAAGCCACGCTGCAGAGAGCATTTGCTTGATACGGGTCTCGAAGTCGACCGCGGGAGTTGCAGGAGTAGGTGCAGGTGCAGCAGAAGCAGCAGGCGCAGCAGTCGCAGCAGGCGCAACCTGTGCAGCCGGCGCGGATTCTGAGCCAGTTGCTTGCACCGCTTGCGAAGCCGCTAGTGGCGCCGACGCTAGCGCCAACGCCGTCACAGCGCAGGCGCCGGGGAACCGCATACTCGCGTGGATTGCCATTGACAGAAGTTTAGCGGTCAGCGCGCAGTAACGCCGTGCGTGTGCGCTTGAGGAGCGCAGCGAAAGCGATCATTCCGAGCGGTATGGCTACAGCCACATCGACTGCTCGACCCGCAAGTTCGGCTGCTAGCCCAGCATCGCGTTCGTAGCCACCAATGAGCGGCGCGGCGAGAGCCACGGACCACTCCCGGACGCCGAGCCCATTGCCGATGAATGGGACTAGATTTGCTGCGGATGCCACGAGTGCGGTGCCAATGGCGGTGGCTGGTTCGATGGGCCAGCCGCTGAGCCGGAATGCGGCCCAGGCGTGCACTGCCCAGATCAGGACCTCAACACTCCGGAGAACCATCACGATTGCAAAGGGTCTCCACGTGGAATCAATAGCCAGTGGTAGCCACACCAAGGGGACGAGCGTTGCCGCCCACCACGGCGCGCCTGCACCTGCAGCAAGCACAGCGACCGCGCCGACGGCACAGGTTGCTACGGCAGTGGCGGACATCGCTTGCAGAATGACCACTAAGCTCGTGCGCACCGGTATTCCATTGACAGCGCGGTGATATGCCACACGACCGATACTCCCCGCCTGCATGGGCACATAGTTGCCAAGGGTGCTTGTGGCAACGAGTTCGTTCATCTCTTGGAACCCAACGCGTCCATGGCGGCGCATGAGTACCCAGAACACCCCGGATGTCAGCACTTGGTTGGCGATGATGGCGGTGATGATGGCGGCGAGTGCAATCCAGTCTGGGTTTCGTGCAGCGCGTGCCAGCGAGTCACCGATTGCCTGATTGCGCCACACAGCAACCACGGCTGCGGCTACGAGCAACGCACCAACGATGGTCCCCACGCGCCGCAGTTGTGCTCGATGTGAACGGTCGAATGGTTGCCCGCCTTCTGTCGGGACCGGTGCGGTCATGAACGCAGGATAGATGCAAGCACCGCAACGCGGTAGGCTTCGGTGCGCATTGGCGCACTGCGCGCTGGATGCCGGAAGACGAGTTAGCGCAGCGCTTCTGGTCATTGGCACAGCGGGCTGCCCTGCGCGCCCACTGGTTACAGCACGCTCATCTCTAGATGTGCTCAGGACTGTTTTTCATACCACCCACGAGCTTCCTCAAGGCTCAAGAGTCCAAGCTTCCATCGCATACGTTCAAAGTGGCGCGCGAGCAGTGGTCCGCTCTTGTAATGCCGTTCCTCTAGAAATTGGTCGAGCCGATCATCAGCGATAATGTGCTTCGGGTGCCGAAGCGGGAACGCCATCGCTCGCGTGGGAAGATTTGCCCATGGCGAAGAGCTCTTTGTGTGAGTGGCGTTGCTCGCAACGCCGATGTTGGTGATCAGGTTGCTCATTGGATTGACCGCCAGCATTTGATGGCGCCAAAGCGTGTAGTGCCAGCGATACACCCAAGATGATGTCTTCCCCTGAAAGGCAGAAGTGAGTCGATGTCGCCACTTGTGTACGGCGCGCGCGCTGAACCAACGACCTATGAAATCAGGTGACTCAAGTGCCTGCTGCCATTCCGCAGGTGATCGTTCAAAGTGAGCCCATGCTCTTCGCCATGTAGCCCAGCCCTAGGGTTGGGGATACCGCGTAAAGGAGTATGAATCAGCGGAATTCCAGTGAGGCGGGGCCATGGTGTTTCCATGGATTGCAGCAATGCTTTCGTTGGCGGCATAACGCTCGAGTAACTCGGCAGTAAATGGGAAGAAGCTTGGTTCCGGAACGCAGTCATCCTCCAAGATGATGCCGGCGCTTTCGTGTTCAAAGAACCAATCGATAGCGCCACTCACTGCTTCCATACAGCCGCAGTTACTTTCCAAGAATCTGCTCTGCACGGTGCAATTCCAGCCGGGCGATAGCATCTGTGCCGGACAGATGCCACGGCGTGTGCTTCGCCCTTTCGGTTGGAACGTGCCCCGTCACATGCCACATACAAGCGCTCAGGCGCGGCGGCGGAGATCGCCAGAATGGTTTGCTTGATGCGATCTGGGCGATTGAAGCCAAGAAGTAAGACGGAGGGCATGGTGCAGTGCCTGCGCTTTGGTTCATGGCTTCGGGGATTGAGGGTTGATCAGGGGTGTGGCCACGCGTGCGGTCACGGCGATCAATCCAAGATATACCATCGGGACAACCTCCTTAACAATCCCTCTTGACGTTGAATTGCTGATCCAAACCCCAAGCAATCCAAGAAGAACGCCACGAAGGAATCTATCATGAACGGCACTTGATACATCCCAACACTCCGCCAGTAACCAGCAGAGAAGTATCAATCCAATGGCACCTTGCTCAACCAACACATGAAGGAAGGAGTTGTGTGCGTGCGGTAGGGCAGAAAGTTCGCGGGTATCCCTCGGGTTCTTCAATCCAAGCATTGGTTCAAGGCGCTTCACCTCCGCTGGATAGATGTGCTTCCAACTGGTGGTACCCCAGCCCCATATGGGCCGCTGACCAGCAAGCGAAAGGGATACAAACCAAATCTGCCCGCGAATGCCTGCAATCCTTGTCAAGAATGCAGCGGTCTCGTCTACTGGCTGGTTCTTCAGCTGTGGATCCGGCGTGCCATGCAAAATCGGCAGTAGTCGTGCACTGGCAGCTGATTTCACAAAGAGACCTCCGCCCACAGCGGCAATCAGCGCAAGTGCAACCACGAGCCGCCACCGACGTGCTCTTTTTGACAACATCAATGAAGCAACAGAAATCACTGTGCCTATCAGCGCAGCGACGGCTCCAATTCGGCTGCCTGTTGCGCGCAAAACGATGGCGGCAATGATCACAGGGATACATGCCATGGCCGCGAAGCGTCGCTGTTGCAGGGCAATGATCGCAGAGATCGCGCCCGTTATCAGTGCGCCAGTGATCAAACACGTTGCACTGTAGGAATTCACGATTCCGGGAAAGCCCTCGCTATAGCGGCCATAGAGAGCGGGGTTCGCTAGAACCTTGACTGCTGCAATGGCAAGCATCACCGTACTGCTGCCTGCAAGCGCTAGCAAGGCAGGCCATGGTGTTCTCACTGCGGAAACAACAGCCAACAGGCCAAACAACGGTCGAAGCGGCGCGTTCTTTAAAGAACCCAAAAATTCGTGTGATGACCACGTTGCTGCGCACATAGCCCACATGCAAAATACGGCGAAGGGCAACAGCACGCGAGCCTTCTGAAAGTAGCCATCCCACGCGCGAGGATCAACCACCATTCGTACTGCGGATGTCACAAGCAACACAACGAACGCAATCGATTCTGGCGCAATTCCCACCGCGAGCATTGCAATCCAGAGCAAGGCAGCACCCTCATGCGCCCGCGCAACAACCACACGGAAACGAGCCGTATGGTCTTTATCTGCAACAGTGGCACTTGGCTGGGAGGGTTCGATGACTGCCTCTTAAGCAACAAAATGATTGATTGATGTGTTCTACTTAAAGCAGTGTTTCATGGACTTGCGCTGCTGAAAGCTGGATGAAAAGTTATCTGGTTCGGAGCCGGGTTTGATTCCTTTGAGAGTCTGCAGCTCTCCTGCTTGCTCGAAAGTGCTATTGGCGTTCAAT